>CAZDSY010000013.1:0-37621 GCA_964508285.1 uncultured Paludibacter sp. | reverse complement strand
AATGTAATCAGTATCAATATTGAGAGATATTTAAGCTTCATGCCAAAGTGTTTTTGTTACAAATTGCTGCAAAGTTATAAAATGTTGCCGTTAAACCGAAAAAATGACTGAAAAATATGTCAATCCTGCCGCGGGATATTAGCTCCTCTACCATGTACCATTGTGTTAATGTGTTAATTTGATAACATGCGAAAGAATTAATGAATAATGTAATATTAACTGAATGTAATAATCTAAAAACGAAAAATCTTATCTTTGTATTTTGATAAATATGTCTATCAGATGTTTTAATCGTGATTTTTTAGGTAAAAAAAATTCTAATCGTATAATTTACGTATTTTCGAATTTCTAATTTCCAATTCACAAAATCGATGAACAAACAAAGATTTGCATTAATAATGGCCGGTGGAAAAGGATTGCGTATGAATGCACAAATACCTAAACAGTTTCTTGAAATAGCAGGAAAGCCGGTAATAATGCATACAATCGAAACTTTTTTCAATTTCGATCCTGAAATTTCGCTTATTGTTGTACTTCCGCCTGACCAGGTTGAATACTGGCAGCAATTATGCAAAAAACATGCCTTTAGTATCCATCATAGAATTGCACCGGGCGGGGAAACCCGTTTTCACTCTGTAAAAAATGCTCTGGATTTTATTTCAACCCCTTCGTTGGTGGCTGTGCACGATGCTGTACGACCGCTTGTGAGTGCTGAAACAATATCCCGATGTTTTGAAAATGCAGAAAAGGCAGATGCAGCAATTCCGGTAATTGAGTTGGTTGACAGCATTCGTGAAATTACTGGCGATAAAAGTAAAACTGTCATTCGTAACAATTTTCGTCTGGTACAAACACCGCAAATTTTCGATGGAGAATTGCTTATAGAGGCTTATAATCAGCAATATAACCCACTTTTTACAGATGATGCTTCAGTAGTGGAAAGCGCAGGAAAGAAAATTTATTTGGTGGAAGGAAATCGTGAGAATATCAAAATTACTACGCAAATGGATTTAACTTTTGCGGAAATGATAATGAAGAATAAAATGTAAGAAAGTTTATTTATCAGATGATTTCAATTCATGTATCATTTTTTAAGAACATTCAGTTGAATTGTAACTGGAAAATCCTTCGTTCCGAGTGAACTTTCTGCTGAGAAATCGATTGTTTTTACGGACTCAAACTGATATTTAAGTGCTGTATTAAAATATTTTAGGTTTATTTTTTCTGTTTTCGTTATACAGCCGTTCATTTCAATTTCAAACAATTCTTTCCCTTAATATTCGATAAATTTTCCGATACCTTGGCTCTCATCATTTACAAAAGCTGCAAGTACATCGGTATCGCTTATTTTCATTAAAAGTTTGTTGTCCAACTCAAACACTCCGTTCATTTTCAGAGGATGGCAACTTTCTGTAATAAGTGGTATTTCTTTAGTTGGCTGTGAATTTCCAAAAGTTGAAATGGTTGAGTACGAGATGTTATCTTCGGATGAAAAGATGTATTTCAGTTTAGCGTTATAATATCTGAATTCTGCTTTTTCCTGTTTTGGCAACTGGGACACCCAAATTAAAATCCAAATAAATTAGCGAGATTTTTTTGCTCCTCGTCTAATAAAACCACTTTTGTCATCGGTTGATTTGTTATTGGCGTTCTAACTGTAACAGAATATATTGTCTTTGCTATTTCAATTGCTTTTTCAGGGCTTAAAGTTGATTTTCTTATTCTCAATTGTCTTTCAAGCTCTTTGTATACCTTGTATGCTGTAAATGCAATACAAATATAAGCTTCAATTCTTCTTTGAAGTCGATGAAAAATTGGTCTGATGCGTAAATCATGTTTTGAAATTCTAAAGGCTTTCTCTATTTTCCATAAATGTCCGTAATTCTCAATAACTTCTTGTTTTGATAATTTCGTATTGGTCATGTATCCTTTTAAGCTGTCCCATTGGCTATCCTGATCAAATTTATCATTATCAATCGAAACAGATATTTCTCCTTCAAACTTCAAATACTTGTTGTAACCCCGGTTGTTGATATTTGATTTGGTCAATTTACCTGATTGTATTTGTTTTTCTAACTTTCTCAAAGCTCTTTCCCTATTTGATTTATCCTTTCGTGCTCTGAAATCCGAATAGCGTACAATTAAATGGGTGTTTTCATGTGTTTATAATTTTTTTTTGTCACATGGAACTCACAAAACAAAATTTAATCATGCCCCTGTGGGTCAAAATAGCTTAAATTTTGTCATGTTCGTTTCATCTTTCTCAATCATCGAACTTTCTCCGTTTTTTAACCCTAAAGAAAAGATTTGCTGTTTGATAGTCTGTTTTTCACTTTTTATTCTTGCTCCCAAAATATATTCATATCCTTTGGCCTGAAGTTGGTCAATATTCTCAGCTGAGAGTAGGCCAGAATCAGCAATAATAACAATCTTTTGAATCTCGTATTTGGTTTTAAAGGCTTCAATAACTGGTAGCATCGTATGACCTTCAAATTTCTTACCATCAAATAGCTCGTAAGCCATTGGATATCCATCTATACTGACCAATAAACCTAAGATTATTTGTGGGTTCTGATGTCGCCCTTCCTTTGAAAATCCAGTTTTTCTTAATTCATCTTCTCTCTCTCTATTTCAAAATACAAAGTAGTCACATCGTAAAACAAAATACTTATCTCTCCATTAAGAACTTGCAATGTGTATTGATAACTGATTTGTTGAACCTCATCCTTTTGACTGGAGTGTAATTTATCTAAATAACGATAAAAATCATGTACATCAAGGTCTATGGAATGGTATCGACGAAGATAATCGGTTGTTTTGAGTTTACTCACCGGATAACAAAGGCGAGATAGAACCAAAATCCTAAACAAATCATCATCAATCCTATTAAATCCAATTGTATCGAATAACTTACCTAACAATAAATCTATACCTGATACCCTTATCTGGTCTATATTGTCTAAAAATTGAGATGTTTGTTGTCTTTCACTTGTGAAATCGAACTCAAACTGTCCAGTGTGCGATTTTATCCAATTGTTACCATCTTGAAAAAGTTTTTCTACTTCCAAAATATCGGATGAACTCCCGATCGTTTTTAGAACTTGATACCTCGAGTGGCTTTTGTCAATTACTTGAACACTTATCACCCCGCTTTTATTCTTCTTCTTTCCCACAAACATGATGCAAAAATAGAAAAAATATGGTTGGGATACCCATAATTCAAAACTACAAATCGTATAATCTTGTTTTACTTGTAGTTATGTGGAATTAACTTTTATTAAGTTCAAAACAGGAAAGAGCTTTGAATATGATAAACCGTATAACTAAAAAAATTAAAAATAATCTTTTCAGATAAAAATTAACGCCTGATTATCTTTTAAAATAACCAGGCGTTTACGTTTTTGTTGACTTACTAGGATTCGAACCTAGACAGACAGATCCAGAATCTGTAGTGCTACCGTTACACCATAAGTCAGTTTTTTGAAAAAGCGGTGCAAAGTTAGTAAATCATTTTTATTCCCCAATCAATTTTGAAAATTTTAAGATGATGGAAGATTTTGATGCCGCCTTTTTGGAAGTTTTATTTTATAGAATCGAAATGTGGATATTGAATTTACGATGCTTCAAATAAAAAAAAGAAAAAAATCTTGTTTTTTTAATAGAAGAATCAATGTTGTGACATTGAACTTTTGTATGATTTTTTGCAAAACAAACTTTTTACTAAAGTTAAGTTAAGAGTTTAAAGTTTATAAAGTAAATAACATTATTTCAATTATTTAAGGCTTCAAATTTTATGCCGATTAATACCGAACATAACCCTAAATTAATTTAATCGCCTCTTTCACTGTCATCATTTCTTGGATGTTTTTTGCTTTTGCCAATTGATTAGAAACAGAGATAATGCCGTTATCCAACGCATCCTGTCCGTTAAAAATTTCGGCACTCATACAGTCAACAGTGCATGCAAGGATTCCTGCATCACTCAAAAAATCAAGACTTTTGATCCCTGCGTTGTTTTTACCAATTCCGGCATCGTTAAAAAAAACGGCTTTAAGTCTATATTTTTTAGCATAATGTCCTGCACTTACACCGCCATACGAGCCACACACCACAATATCTCCAACGTTTTGTTCGGTCAAAAAAGTAATACTATCGGTAACTGTGATGGTTTTTCCTGCAATTTGGGTTTGGGCTTTTTTTATTAAGTCTACTTTGATTTCGTACTTTTTCTCAGTTTGAAAATCGAAATTTTTATTGATTTGATTGAAAGAAGTTTGAGATGTGATATCACTAATTTTTACAACAGCTTCTTGCACCGAGTTGCCGATTTTGATTCCAAAATTTTCAGCTAAATTATTTGTATGGCTTATAATTCCGTTCTCCCATGTATCGCGGCTAACGCCTATTTCTGCACTGAAGTGATCAACGGCACAAGCAAGGATATTTTCAGCTTCATAATGCACAAGCCCACTAATACCTGCCTGATTTTTTCCTATTCCCGCATTGTTGAGGAAAACAGCTTTCACATGACAATTTTTTAACTTCCGGGCAAAAGTTCCATTGTCACCGCAGTGCGATGCACACACCAGAATCGGACTTGTATTATCAGGGCGCAAATCGCCCAAACTATCAAGCAGTATGACGTTTGTGGGTATAATCATAAAATACCTGCCCCTTAACTCCCTAAAAGGGGAATATGTCGGATTGAATAAATATTTAATAAAAACATGAACAATTTCATAAACGTACTCTTACACCCCCTTTAGTGGGTTATGGGGGGCAGAGCAGCTCAATTAAGTTCACCTGCAATTTCTATACCTTTTTCGTAGGCTTTCAGATTTCCTTCAACAAATTTTTCGGGAACACTTTCACGTACTATCTGCTTCATTTCATCATGCGAATAGCCTCTGAACTCAGCATAAATAGCAAGCATTACGATATTCATCATTTTGCTGATATCGAAATCTGGGCTCTTATTCTCTTCAGGATCTATGATAAAAGATTTCCTTCCATATTTTTTTATTAACTCTGTTTTCGATTCGGGCATGTCTTTTTCCAATCGGGTATTTACGCTTGAAGTAGATAACTCAAATGTACTTGAGAAAACCATGCCATCCTCTTTCAAACAATGCAAATAACGCAGCGTTTCGGTTTGTTCGAATGATATTAGGTAATCCACATCGCCTGCTTTAATAAAAGGTGATAATACCGGCTTTGTAGAATACCGAAAATGACTTTCTACTCCTCCGCCCCGTTGTCCTAAACCAATTACATCTGATATTTTTAACTCGTATCCAAGCTTCATATAATATTTGCTTAGTACGTTGCTGAAAAGAAGAATTCCTTGTCCTCCTACACCAGCTATAATTATATTTTTTCCTGTATCCTGCATTTTTTATTGATTTATAGCTTCAAACTTACAAGCCGTTGAACATAATCCACAACCTACGCAAAGATCTTCGTTAATAACTATCTCTACTTTTCCGTCTTTACCTTTTTTACTCTCTATAGCCAGGCAACCGATATTGATACATTTTCGACACTGCGTACAAAGATCCTGATCGATATGATAAGGTGGATTTTTAGGCAGTTTAAATCTAGTAACACAAGGTTTTTGTACTATTACTACCGAATTTGTTCCTGAATTGACCGCGTTTAAAATTGCTTTTTCGAGGTCTTCATATTTGTAAGCATCAACTGTTACTATATCTTTAACGCCAATAGCTTCGCAAACTTTGGCTATTTCCAATTTATTTTCCGGCTTGTAATTAAAACCAAACTCGCTGGAAGCTACATGTTGACCACCGGTCATTGCCAAACAACTATTATCGACAATAATGGTGGTTGACTGACTGTCGTTGAAAATCAAATTCATCAGCCCATTTATTCCTGTAGCCCAAAAACCTCCATCGCCTATCATTGCCACAAAATTTTCTTTGTGGTCGGTTGCTACATTGTAACCATGCGCCAGCGCAATACTCGAACCCATACATTTTTGAAGTGAATAGGATTCCATGTGCGGGAAACAACCAATTAAACCACAGGTAACATCGGCAGCAGCTTTTATTTTGTGTTTTCTTAATATTTCAGATATGAATAGGTGGGAACAGCCCGCACAGCTTACAGGCAAACGGAATGGAATACCTTCCATAAGTGATCTTTTTGGTGCATCCGGAATGAGTTTTTCTTCAATAATATCGGGTGTAAAACGCGTCATTTCCGGGAATTTGGGGAATAAAGCTTTTCCAACAACCGGAACTCCCATGTCCTTGATATTCTTTTCCATAATATCATGGCCGTCTTCAATCACATACAGTTTATCTACATGGGCAGCCAATTTCCGAACAAGTTTTTCAGGAAGCGGCATTACCATTCCTACCTTTAAAATTGATGCATCGGGTAACACTTCTTTGGTGTAAAAATAAGGTGTACCTGCCGTAACTACACCAATTTTTTCCCTTTTAACTCTAATTTATTTATGTCGAAGTCGTTACAATCTTCTAAAAGACGCTTCATGTGTGCAGGAAAATCATTAAAACATTTGGTCAGCTTGGGATGCTCTGAGCCTTTTGCATTCATCATCATGGTGGTCATGATAACTTTGCTGAAGCTTATGGGATATTTTTTTCTGTATTTTACTTCGTACGTATAGTCTTCATCTATCACTACTCCACTGGTAGTTTTGCAAATTACGGATGTAATTTTTAAAATAACCGGTGTAGTATATTCTTCGCTAATTTCGAAAGCTCTAATCATAAAATCCTTTGCTTCCTGACTGTCACTTGGCTCCAAAACAGGAATATTGAACATATTTCCATAATGACGTACATCATTATAATCGTCGCCTGCAATACGCCCACATCATCGCCCACTACTAAAACCAAACCACCGTTGATTTGACTTCCGGCAGCTCCACCTAAAGCATCGGCAGCTACATGTAAGCCAACAGTTTTCATCACCGCAAAACTCCGATAACCTGCAAATGAAGCACCAATAGCTACCTCCAAACCAACTTTTTCATTTGTGTACCATTCGCAATAGATATCAGGGTATCAATGTTTGGTATAATCCATTACTTCGGTGGAAGGTGTGCCCGGAAAACCTGAAGCAACTTTTACTCCTGCTTCAAAGGCTCCTCTGGCAACTGCTTCATTACCATTCATCATTTTCTTTGTGGTAATCTTAATTTCATTATTCATATAAAAATCCTCACTTAAATGCGTGTTTTTATCAAATTTCTGATAATTCGGCCAAAAATACTGCTTTTTTATAACACTCCAAAATTAAATGATATTTTTAATAAATAAATTGTAACTAAAAAGGCAGTTAAAAAGAATTTATTCACAGTTTTAGTGATAGATATATTAAATAGGAATGAAACTTAAATTTCAGTTTCACGAAGTATGCTTTAAACTATTATTCTGCGAAAATCCAATTGTATATTAAGTATGCAAGCCTGTTATGAGTAGTTATCAATATCTCCGGATTGGAACAAATCAATGTGGAAAACACACTGATTTTCAAATTCAAAAGCCAATTTTTGTTGATATTTTTACCTTTTTACGATAAAATACTGTAAGTTATGTGGTAGTAATGGGGTACAATTGTTGTGCAAATCTTAAAATTAAAAACGCCAATAATCTATTCTACAGATTATTAGCGTTAATTTTTGTTGTCTCACCAGGATTCGAACCTAGACAGGCAGAACCAAAAACTGCAGTGCTACCATTACACCATGAGACAATCACATTTTTTGCTTTTTTCTCAAAAATCGGTGCAAAGGTACATTTCTTTTTGCGTTCTGCCAAATTTTTGGGATTGAAAATTCACACAAAAATAATCTTACCTTGAAATTTTATTTTAAAAAATAAGACAGATAAAGCTGAAATTAATAATCTCAATATACCTTTAATCATTTCAGAATTGTGGTATGTTGTATGTTTTTAATTCCTTGCGCAGAATTTTACTTTGATTACCCGTTACTTTCTCCATTTCGTGCCAGAATTTTTCACTGTGGTTCATTTGTCGGGTGTGACAAAGTTCGTGTAAAATTACATAGTCGATCAGATGTTCGGGAAGTAACATAAGATAAAATGAAAGATTGATTCTTTTATATCGTGAGCAACTTCCCCACCGTGTACGGCTGCTTTGAATTTTCACATCCGAAAAAGTAAATCCATGTTTATGGGCAAGCTCAATTGTGCGATGTGGTAAAAGCCTTTTAGCTTCCTTGCGCAGGAAATAGTTGATACCAGTCCAGCATTGTTTCTGAGAAACAACTGTATCTGAATTAATATTTTCAGGAAATTCGATTGATAGTATTTGATTGCGAAAAGTAAAAAAGATGTCGCTGCGCGAAGTTTTTTTTAACATTATATCAAAACTGTGGGTTTTAATTGTTTTGTTTTCAGCAAGCTGATATGTATTTGCTGTCTTATGTTTTCTGAGTTTTTCCTGTTTTTCCCGAATTTTTTCTGATAAAGATTGTATAAAATCGAGCGCTTCATGGATTTTTACCCCTTGTGGTAACGTAACTTTCAGACTATTTTCAAGTATCCTTACATTAATACGTCGTGCTTTGGAGCTATGTTTAAATTCGATTTCCCCTAATTTCAGATCTGCATTCATTTTATTTTACAAACCTATTGACTATTTTAATCAAATATCTTTTAATGGAAAACAGATTTTTACTCAGAAGATTGTGATTAAAGCGACTGTTGAACCCTGTCGATAGTCAACATTTGCCCAACTTTAATTTTTGTGCCTGATAAATTGTTTGCTGTACGAATATCATCAACTGACACATTGTATTTGTTTGCAATAGAAAATAGCGATTCTCCGGCAATTACTTTATGTTCTATTGATTTTTGTTCTGATTGTTTTTCGGATTTAACCGACTTGTTTTGATTAACTGAAACCAGGAGTTTTTGTCCGGGCATAATTTTCCCATCACGCAAGTTATTTATTTCTTTCAGTTTTTCTATTGACAAATTGTTGGCACGTGCAATACTGAATAAAGTTTCTCCTTTGGTAACTTTATGAAATTTTGATACCGATCGTATTTCATTGGTTTTCTCAAAACCTTTTGAATGTTCACCTGTATTCAAATCATGCTTTTCACTTCCATGACTCGATGCAATATCCAAATTTTCATCCGTTTTTTTTTCTGATAACAATTCTGATTTAATCGGGATTGATTCTTGTTGTGCCAATTCCTGTTCAGGGACTTTCACGGTAACTTTTTCCTTTATTTTCAGTTGCTGATTTATTTGCAAATTCGTTGATTTCAGATTGTTCAGTCGCTTGATTTGTGAAACAGTTACATTATATTTCGAAGCAATAGCACTTAAATTTTCGCCTTTACGTACTTTATGATAAACTGCTGGTATTGTGTGTGATGCATTATTTTCGACACTAAATGTTTTGTCTGATTTAATATTCGAATAATCGGATGAACATTTTACGCGTTGCAACAATGAATCTGCACCGACAATTCTACCTGCTTTCACAAATCGCTGAGCATAATACGGCTCGTGTGAATTTGAAATTGTTACGCCTTTTCCAACTGCAGCATGTATAAAATCGAAACTTCCACTATCTTTAGTTTCCACTACTATTCCCACATGTCCTACTCTTCCATTTCGCCGGCGTCCTTCAAAGAACACTAAATCACCTTTTTTTATATCCTGTTTATGAACAGTGGGTGCTTGTTGAGCCTGATCGGCAGAACTTCTTTCGAGGTTGTATCCGAAGTTTTTGTAAACGAATGTTGTAAAACCCGAACAATCAAATGACTTTTCTCCTTTTGAACCGTAATGGTAAGGTTTATTCAAAAAAAGTTTGCCATAATCAATTATTGAATCCGGCAAAGTTAATGGTGTAAGGACTTTGTTTTTTAAATTGGTGCTGTCGGTAGGTTCAAAATCATTCGTTTGTGCGACTAAAACTGCAGAACCCATCAATAGCAAAACAAGAATTGATATGCGTAGGGAGAAAATCATTAGTAAAATAAAATATCTGAAAACTTAATCCTTGCAAATTTAGAAAAAACCAATTTATTATCCGATATGATTCTTTCTTTTTAACAAAATACGATTTTTGTTACAATTTGTCAGTAAAACGAAGTACAGATGCTTCATTCTGAACTTCAAGACTTACATTGCTGCCCATAACAAGTGGCAAATTATTATCCACATGTCCAGCTTGGAAATTAAAACAAACAGGATAATTGTAGTTGCTTACAACATCGGAAATGATTTCTTTTATTGTTCTCATCATGCGTGGATCTTCAGTACAATCGCTAAACTGCCCTACAATCAAACCGGATATAGAAGATAAAACACCGCCAAGCCTTAAATTCTGCATCATTCGATCGATATGATAAGGTTCTTCTTCAACATCTTCGATAAAAAGAATATTGTTTTCATACTTCAAATCGAAAGGTGTCCCTCGCATTCCGGCAAGTACCGAAAGATTTCCCCCGATTAGCTTCCCGGTGGCAACTCCTGTGCGATTTAAATTTTCCCATGGGAACTCATATACAGGGAAAATCCCTTGTAAAATATTTTTTAGTTGAACTACTGCAGGGGCATCCGCAGCTAATTCAGTAAGATGTTTTGCCATTATGGAATGAATGCTGGCGATGTCCCGAATATTAACAGCGCTATGCAAAATAGTAATATCACTGAACCCGATTAGCCATTTTGGTGAACGTTCAAATTTTGAGAAATCAATCTTGTCAATGATTTGCGCAAGTCCGTAACCACCTCTGCTGCAAAGTATAGCTCTGACACTCCCATCATCAAGAGCATTTTGCAGGTCGATTATTCGTTGCGCTTCGGTACCGGCAAAACGCCCGTATTCTTCACGGCAGTAAGTTCCTTCTACAACTGAATAACCCCAGTTTTCGAGCAATTTTGTAGTTCCGTCGATATACGTAGGGAGAATACTTCCCGATGGTGATACAATGCAGATTTTATCGTGTTTCTTTAAAGGAGCCGGGAGCATAAGCATGTTTATTGAAATAATTGAATAAATTTAAATTGGCAGCATTTGTCCGGTTCGGAATTGTGTAATAAATTCGGTTGGTGTACACTGGTATTTCTTTCGGAAACATTTGCCAAAATAGCCTACTTCTTTAAATCCTACCGAAAAAGCAATTTCAGAAACAGACAAATCGGTTGTTTTCATAAGTTCCACCGACTTATTAAGACGAATTTCTTTTATCAGATCCACAGGAGCAAAACCGGTAAGACTTTTCACTTTTTTGAAAAAAGCCGAACGACTCAGACCCATATCTTCAGCTAAAGCATCAATATTACAGTTGCTGTCGGCGATGTTTTGTTCAATCACCTGATTAATTTTATTAAGCAATTGCCGGTCTTTGTCCATTAAGTATTTTTCGTAAACACCTTCATCTTCTTCGTTTACTGGCTGTAAAACTAAGCTTGATTGTATTTTTTTACGAAATTCCTTACGTTCGTTCAGCAATTGCTCTATACGCACAATAAGGTACTCTTTGTTGAAAGGCTTTGTAATATAGGCATTGGCACCCAGACTTACTGATTTAAGTTTTTCTTCTTCGCCGGTTTTAGCTGTAAGTATAATAACAGGTATATGACTTATTCTGAAATCGTTTCGAATATTTTGCAGTAGTTCATTACCGGTCATTTCAGGCATCATCTGGTCCGTAACAACTATGTCGGGGTGATAGTGGTTTACTTTTTTCATGCCTTCGACACCGTTCGAGGCTGTAAGAACGTTGTATTTGTCTTCGAGCTGCATACGCAAAAGATTACACAAATCGGGATTATCCTCAACTACAAGCAGTGTTGACAAATGCGTTTTAAAATGTTCGGTTTCAGCGGATATCTCGTCTGAAACATGTTCTGGGCTTTCGGTATCTTCTACCATTTCGCCTACATAGAAATTTACTTCATTTTCAGCAAAATGATTTTTCCCTGTTTGCAGTTCAACAGTAAAAACTGAACCTTTCCCGTCTTTTTTAGATTCAGCGATAATATTTCCGTGATGTAAATTAATGATTTCTTTTGACAGAGCTAAACCAATCCCTGTGCCCTGATATTGATGCCCGTTCTGATTTTCAGCCTGCACAAACCGATCGAAGATTTCGTTTATTTTATTTGATGGTATTCCTACGCCGGTATCGTCAACACTAACATAACACCTCTTTCCATCCGCATTGATACTTGTACTAACGGTAATTGTTCCGCCTTTTAGAGTAAATTTAAAAGCATTCGATATGATATTTCTCAGTACAGTTTCAATTTTTTCCTTATCTGCCCATACAGGAATTTCTGCTTCAGAAAGATTGAATTTAAAAGTTATGTGATTTTCTTCGGACATTACCATAAATTCCTCTCTAAAACCGGCAACAAGTTTATTCAGGTCGAAATGTGAAACGTGCAGAATCATTTTTCCGCTTTGAATTTTTCGGAAGTCCAGAATCTGGTTCACCAGATGTAGCATTTGACCTGCATTTTTTTCGATGAGTGATATATACTGTTTTGCCTTTTCTTCAAGTTGGAACTTTTCTTTCAGTTCCTGAACAGGACCAATAATCAATGTAAGAGGTGTGCGAAGTTCGTGCGAAATATTTGTAAAGAATCGTAATTTCAATTCCGAAACTCTTTGTTCGATATAAACTTCATTACGTATTCGAATATACAGCAAAACAGCACGTATTATTCCGTATGCAAGCAATAGTGATAGTATCAGGTATATTACTTTAGCCTGCCAGGTAAGCCACCAAGGAGGCAATATGATAATTTCAAGTGTACGTTCGGCTTTGTAAAGAGAATTGGCTTCATCAATAGCCTGTACAATAAACGTATATTTTCCATGTGGTATATTTGGATATGATGCTATACGGTTTTTACCATTATTGTGCCATTCTTTATCGTAACCTTCCAATATATAGCGATAGTTTACGCTGTTTTGATTGTAATAATTCAGCGCAGCAAATTCAATTTGTATGTTCGACTGATTGTGTTTAAGTTTTAGGGTTTTTGTATAACGTATTGATTCTAAAACAACAGAGTCTCCTTTCACTGATTTCAAATCGCGGTTCGAAACACGAAAATCGACAATATATACATTGTAATTACAACTGAAACTTTCAATTTTTTCAGGGTTAAATGTAATAATACCTTTGCGTGTGCCAAACCACAAATCACCGTTGAGCAATTTCAGTGCACTTTCTTCTTCCATTTGCAGGTCGATAAAGCCATCGTAGCGGTCGAAGTTACGAAAGGTTTCATTTTTTTTATCAAAAAATACGAGTCCGTTTTCAGTTGCAAGCCATAAGTTATGATTGTTATCTTCCGTTATTGAAACAACTACATTGCTTCCTAAACCCTGAAAAATTGTATATGTTTTAAAATCAGGAAGTTGTGTGTCTTTATTGTAAGAACTAAGTTTACTAACTCCTCCGCCGAAAACCGAAATCCAGATATCGCCGGCACTGTCTTTGAAAAGTGCATAAATATCTTTATCTGCTATATTCAGCATACGTTTATCGTTCCGATAAGTTTCAAACTGGATTTCATCGGGATTCTTAAAGTTACCATCAAACGACATGAGTCCATCGCTTGTACCAACCCAAATGCGTCCGTTTCGATCTTCAACAATATTCCGCACTTCCATGTAAAGTCCAAATTTGGGATAGTTGCGGAAACTGTTGAATTTATTAATAAATCGTATTTTACCACCTTTTCGATAAATCAGATTCAATCCGCCTCCAAAAGATGCAACCCAAATACGGTTTTTACTGTCAAGGTAAGTGTAGTAAACATCATTACCAATAATTGCATCGGGATTTTTATCATCAGAAATAAACCTTGTGATTTTATAGCCCGATGGATATGAACTGTTTTCTTCTGCCAGAATAAGTCCGTTACCTTTTGTAGATAGCCAAAAATTTCGCTGCTCATCTTCCATAATATGATACACATTCCCGATATTGTCAGATGTGCCGAAAACTAAAATTGGTTCAGAACCTGTAATATATCTGTAAACTTCCGAATTACGGTTTGCTAACCATATATCGCCTTTTTTCGACAGATAAATTGCTTTTATTCCGTAATGAATTTGGGAATTTTTTGGTATTTGTAAAAGCGAGAACTGTTGACGTGGGTAGCTAATTCGGTAAACTCCATTCGTTGTGGACGAAAGCCAAAGAATATTATCGCGATCTAAAGTTATACCATAAAACAATTTGCGTTGACCATCAAGATTTAATTCGGACAAATCGTTCATAATAGTTGGTATAAGTGTGCTACGGTCAAAGTGAATTACATCGCCAGCTCTGTCAAGGATGTACATTCCCATATCTTTCCCATCGCAAAGCGTAATTCTACGGTTTACTTTGCCCTCAACTGAATTAATGCGTTTTTGTACGTTTGTAAACGGATCATAATAAATCAAGTAGTTTTCATTGATTTCAATCCAAAGTTTTTCGAAACTGTCGATAGTCAATTCGGTAACTTTTTCTGTACCGTTCAGAGGAACAAGCAGGCGTGTGTTTGCGGTTTGTTCATCAACGCCAAAAACTCCTTTGCCTTCTATTGCAGCGTAAACAAGTTTATTTTTTGCTCCAGTTAAGTTGACAATACTTCCTAAACCTTCAAAAAGCGTGTTCTCTGTAATATCACCATTGTTCAAATCGATTTTAAGTATTTTTCCACTATTATTCCCAATCCACAAAAACTGTTCTGTATTCCATACGCTGCTTAATTTGTTGCCGGTTTTCAATTCAATTTTTTTTCGGATGTAATCAGATGATTTTGTTCTCAGGTGATCTCCTTTCTGAAGTGAAATAATTTTGAAGTCGGGTCCAATCCAATTAAGATATTGTTTTGTTTCGGTAAGGAGATTATTGGTTAGTTTATATTCACGTTCAGTTTCCGAGTCGTATATAAGTTCTACAGATAGTTTCCCTTCGGGGGTTGAACTTGCTTTAAGTAAATCCTTATTTTTTGTCAGCAGCAGTAATTTGTTATCTTTGGTAGGTTGAACTTTTATTATTTTTGGGCTTACATTATATTTTTTCTTTATCTCATTAAAAATATTGATAAATTGTTCGAATCTTTTGTTGAAAAAAAACAATTTATGATCAATGGTTTTTACCCAGAGATTTCCATCGTTTGTTTCGATAATATTTTGAATTTTTTGTGGAGGAATATCTGAACTACTGCCATTCCGATTGTTATAAGTATGGAACTTTAATCCATCGAAACTACATAGTCCATACCAGGTTCCCAGCCAAATAAATCCATCCTTATCTTTAATAGTGCAATAAACAATGTTATGAGGCAAGCCTTTTTCCTGCGTATAATTTTCAACTATCATATTGTTGGCAGCTATGGTTTTGCTACAAACCACCAACGATAGTACTATAAAGCTGAAAATACGATTCATTGTTTATACCTTGTTTTAAAGTTCTGATAGAAAAATAACTTTTTCATTCGGGTTTTACTAACAGTTTTTGTATCAAAACAATTTTTTCAGAAATTTCCCCGTATATGAGCAATCACAATCAATAATTTCTTCGGGCGTACCCTCAAAAACCAAATATCCTCCTTTATCGCCGCCTTCGGGTCCAAGATCGATAATATGATCGGCACATTTTATCACTTCAGTATTGTGTTCGATAATTATAACTGTGTGACCATTTGCAATTAATGCATCAAACGCAGCGAGCAATGTTTTAATATCATGAAAATGCAAACCTGTAGTTGGTTCGTCAAACACAAATATTGTAGGTTCGGGTTTTTCGTTTGCTAAAAAAGATGCAAGTTTTACGCGCTGACTTTCGCCTCCTGAAAGTGTACTGCTTGACTGTCCAAGTTTTACGTAACCAATTCCTACATCCTGCAATGGTTTCAATCGTTTAACAATTCTTTTTTCTGTGTTGCCATTGCACTGACTAAAAAAATCAATCGCCTGGTTTACTGTCATTTCAAGCACATCGTAAATACTGTTTCCCTTGTATTGAACTTCGAGCACATCTTGTTTAAAGCGTTTTCCGTGACAGTGTTCACATTCAAGCACAATATCGGCCATAAATTGCATTTCCACAGTTACAGTACCCTCGCCCTGACATTCCTCACATCGCCCTCCGGGAGTATTAAAGGAAAAATGCGCTGCCTGATATCCCATTTGCTTTGAAAGTTGCTGATCGGCAAATAGTTTACGAATTTCATCGTATGCTTTTATGTAAGTAACCGGATTTGAGCGCGAAGATCTGCCGATAGGATTCTGATCGACAAATTCAATATCCTTTGCTAAATGCATAGATCCTTTAAGCATACCAAACATACCTGTACGGTCAGCAATTCCGCCATAATGCTTTTTCAGTGCTGTGTAAAACACGTTTTTCACCAGCGATGATTTTCCTGATCCACTAACACCGGTTACTATAGTAAGCACATTGAGTGGAAATCGAACATTAATATTTTTCAGGTTGTTCTCTCGTGCACCGCAAACCTCTATGTAATTACTCCAACGACGACGTTGGCGAGGAATTTCAATTTTTTCTTCCCCCAACAAATATTTCAGCGTAAACGAATTTGATGTATCAACATTATCACAAGCTGCGTTACCTTTCGGGGCTGCACCTTTATATACTACTTCGCCTCCTTTTCGTCCGGCATATTTTCCAATATCGATAATATAATCGGCAGCACGCATAATTTCTTCATCGTGCTCCACTACTACTACAGTGTTACCGAGGTCGCGTAATTGTTTTAAAACACCTATCAGCAAATGTGTATCTCTCGAATGTAAGCCAATGCTTGGTTCATCCAAAATATAAAGTGACCCAACCAAACTGCTGCCGAGCGATGTTGAAAGATTTATGCGCTGGCTTTCGCCACCAGAGAGTGAGTTGGACAATCGGTTAAGCGTTAAATAACCCAATCCAACATCAGTAAGATATTGAATGCGGTTTTGAATTTCGGTGAGCAATCTTTTTGAAACTGCAGCATCTTGATCATCGAGCACAAGTGTTTCAAAAAATTCCTTCAATTGCGTTACGGGCAGTAAAACCAAATCGGAAATTGATTTACCACCGATTTTTACGTACGATGCTTCTTTTTTCAGTCTGCTACCCCGACATTCGGGACAGGTAGTCTTACCCCTGTACCGTGCCAGCATTACCCGATACTGAATTTTATACTGATTGGATTCAAGCATATTGAAAAAAGCATTCAGTCCTTCAAAGTATTGGTTACCTGTCCAAAGAAGATTTCGTTGCTCATCCGACAATTCGTAATACGGTTTATGAACCGGAAATCCAAATTTATCTGCATTATAAAGCAGTTGTTTTTTCCATTCACTCATTACTTCACCTTTCCAGCAAACGATGGCATCTTCAAAAACTGAAAGTGATTTATTGGGTACAACCAGATCTTCGTCGATACCGATAATTTTACCGAACCCTTCGCATACCGGACAGGCACCCAAAGGGCTGTTAAAACTGAAAGTATGCACAGTCGGTATTTCAAACTGCATACCGTCGGCTTCAAAACTTTTTGAGAAACTGAGTCTTACAGGCGATTGTGCTTCGGGTAAAATTTCGACCACACAAGCTCCTTTCCCTTCGAAAAATGCAGTTTCTACAGAGTCTGTAAGGCGACTTATTCCATTTCGAGTATTATCTACAGTAAGATGATCAACAATCAGAAAAACTTCGTTGGCTGAGAATTCTGGATTTTCCTGTGATAAAAATTGTTGTAACCGAATGAGTTTGCCATCCACCATTATACGGCTAAATCCCTGTATAAGAATACTTTGAAGTTCTTCTTTGAGTGTACGACCATTAGAAGTAATAACAGGTGTCATTATTGTAAACGGAGTGTCAGCAGGAAATTTCATAACAGCTTCAACTACATCCTGTGCTTCGTGTTTTTTTACAATTTGCCCCGAAATAGGAGAATAGGTTTTTCCGATACGTGCATACAAGAGTTTCAAGTACTCATAAATCTCAGTAGAAGTACCAACTGTAGAACGCGGATTACGGGTATTTACTTTTTGCTCAATGGCAATGGCAGGAGGTAAATTTTTAATAAAATCAACTTCAGGCTTGCTCATTCGTCCCAGAAACTGTCTTGCGTATGCCGAAAGACTTTCCACATAACGACGCTGACCTTCTGCATAAAGTGTATCGAATGCAAGCGAAGATTTACCTGAACCCGAAAGTCCGGTTATTACTACAAGTTTGTTCTGTGGAATTTCCACATCAATATTTTTCAGGTTATGTACCCTGGCTCCTTTTATAATGATATTCCGTTGTAAGCCCATTAAAAGTTTTATTTCGAATTTACTGAATATTAAAACGTTGAATATATTTGGTTTTAAATAATTTGAATAAAGTCTGCTTCCGAACCTGCAAAGATACGATTTATTAAGAAACCACCCGAAAAAACTATTTGCTAAATTCATCTAAATCATAAAGCAAAATTGAGATAATAACCGGACTCTTGAATTTTTTTATTTAAACACGAACCTAAATTGCATAAACTTTCGTTTTTAAAAATTGATCAACTATTCATTTTTTTGTATAATAATACACATTTATCGCATACTACATATATTTATCTTATAAAATGAATAATTTTCGCATAATATCTTGAAAATATTTTCAAGGTTCAATATTTTGCATTAATTTTGCATCTCTAATTTATAAATATGCAAAATTTTACCTATAAATCAGAAAACGAAACGAACATTACAACAAAATGAAAAAAAAACGTAACCGACTCCAGATTATTTCCGAGATACTTCGTTCAAGTGTAGTAGGCAGTCAGGAAGAATTACTGAAAGTATTGGCTGAGCGAAACTGCGAAATTACACAGGCTACCCTTTCACGCGACTTGAAACTGCTCAAGGTTGCCAAAACACCACTTGCCAACGGGGCTTATAAATACGTTCTTCCATCGTTTAATAAGCCTGTTTTACCAAAAACAGCCGAACATGCTCCGTTTTCGTATGGTGCCATCCTGAGTATTGACTTTTCAGGTCAACTGGCAGTTGTAAAAACAAAACCCGGATATGCCAGCGCAATTGCATGGGATATTGACAATAATGCAACAGAAATTATTCTCGGAACTATTGCAGGTGACGACACAATCTTATTGGTGCCGCGCGATGGTGTAAGCCGGGAAGAAATTATTCAAATGATGAAAAGTACGTTTTCAGCAGGTGAAAGCTGAAAAACATTAACTTATTAAATATTTAAAGAAATTACTTCAAAAAAAGATGAACAACGATAAAGCAGTTGATGAAATTGCTGTGCTGATTGCCGACGAAAAACATTTAAACTATGTCGATACGATACTGAACACAATAGCTGAAGCAGCAAAAATTAGGGGAACGGGTATTGCACGCCGCTCTCCCGAGTACATAGCACAAAAAATTAAAGAAGGAAAAGCAATAATAGCTTTAAAAGATGATGAATTTGCAGGATTCTGTTATATCGAAACCTGGGGAAATAAAAAATTCGTTGCCAATTCGGGCTTAATTGTCGTAGATAAATTTCGTGGTTCGGGACTTGCAAGGCGCATTAAGCGAAAAGCTTTCGATCTTTCCCGTCAGCGTTATCCAAATGCCAAAATTTTTGGATTAACCACCGGTTTGGCTGTTATGAAAATTAACTCCGAACTTGGATACAAACCTGTTACGTTCTCTGAATTGACGGACGATGAGGCTTTTTGGAAAGGATGCGAAAGTTGCGTTAATTATGATATTTTACAACGTACCAATCGTCGCCATTGCCTTTGCACCGGAATGCTTTACGATCCCGAAAAGGAAGAGAAAAAATCTGAATAAATTTGCAATTCTCCATAAGTTAGTGAATTTATCAATAAGTAATTATCTATTAATCTCATAAAATTAGCTCAACGAACAAAAAGCAAAAAATGACAACTTTTCAACAAGTAATAGAGAGTCAACAGAATTATAGAATCATAGGTTAGAATTTTTAAATCCCGGTTATGATTTATACATTATCAGTTATAAATTCACTCGCATAATGTCAAATCAAAAAAAATCACCTAATTTTCGTTTCTCAACTCAAAATTTTGATTCTTGATTCTTGTTTTTGGTTCTCGGCTCTTCTTGTCTTTGCTCTTTGTTCCTTGTTCTTTGTTCTGAATAAAAATGAAAGAAAAAGTATTATTAGCATTCAGTGGCGGGCTCGACACATCGTTTTGCGCCATGTATCTTGCAAAAGAAAAAGGTTACGAAGTTCATACAGCTGTTGCCAACACCGGAGGTTTCAGTGATGAAGATTTAAAGTTGATTGAAGATAAAGCCTACAGGCTCGGAGCAAAATCGCATGTGGCACTCGATATCACCAAAGAATATTACGAAAAAAGCATACGTTACATGGTTTTCGGAAATGTGCTTCGCAATGGCACATATCCAATATCCGTTAGTTCTGAACGCATTTTTCAGGCAATTGCAATAATTAATTATGCAAAAGAAATAGGTGCGCAATATGTGGCGCATGGAAGCACCGGCGCCGGCAACGATCAGGTTCGGTTCGACCTTACGTTTGATGTGCTTGCACCTGATATTAAAATTCTCACTCCTACCCGCGACATGGTACTTACCAGAGAGTATGAAATAAACTATCTGAAAGAACATGGTTATGAGGCCGACTTCAAAAAAATGGAATACTCTATTAATAAAGGTTTATGGGGAACTTCGATAGGAGGAAAAGAAACTTTAAAATCTGATCAAACACTTCCCGAACATGCTTACCCAAGTCAGGTAGAGAAAAACGGTGAGGAAACAGTAACAATCAACTTTGAAAAAGGAGAAATATGTGCTGTAAACGGAAACGAAAGCGAGGATAAAATTAAACTTATCAATGATCTTGAAGCTATTGCCTCAAAATATGGGATTGGACGCGATATGCACATTGGGGATACAATTATCGGTATTAAAGGACGAGTAGGCTTCGAAGCTGCTGCACCTATGCTTATTATCAACGCGCACAAAATGCTCGAAAAACATACGCTCACCAAATGGCAACAATACTGGAAAGACCAACTTGGTAACTGGTATGGAATGTTCCTGCACGAAGCCCAATACCTTGAACCTGTAATGCGCGACATTGAAAAATTTCTCGAAAATTCGCAGCAAAACGTTACCGGAACGGTTATCGTTAAACTTCGTCCGTACAGCTATACGCTTGTGGGCGTAGAATCTCCCTTCGATTTAATGAAAACCGATTTTGGAGAATATGGCGAAATAAACCGTGCATGGAGCGCCGACGATGTAAAAGGCTTTACAAAAATTCTAGGTAACCAAACAAAAATATTTTTCAACGTACAAAAACGAAATGGGAAATAATTTGTAATCACACACATTTATTACTTTCAGTTAATATTGAATGAATTAAAAAACAGCTAAAAAAATATTTGAACACATACTTAATACCGACTGCAATTGTTAATTTTGCTGTCGGTATTTTTATGACATTACACTGAATAATTTTAAGTGAAAAATGAAAAATGAAAAGTAAAAAAATAATTTGTGTAATTCTTCCGATTATATTTCTTTTGCTACATTCCTGTAAAACACTTCAGGTTGAAAAGCCGGCAGAATCGTACCTGCCAAGTGAACTTGCTCCGGCACTTTCTGAAATTCCACTGAAAATAGAATTAGACATCAAAAAACTTGAAACGTCTATCAATAAAAGCATGACCGGTTTGCTTTTCGAGGGCAAACAACTCAACAATCAGGATTTGGATGTGAAAGTTTGGAAAGCCGGTGATTTTGCTTTTCAAGTTACCGATAATGTAATTGAGTACAAAGTACCACTGAAAATTTGGTCAAAATTTGGATGGACTGTGAGTAAGTTTGGATTATCAGTGGGCGATAGTTACGAAGCAAACGGGACTATTTCGCTCAGCTACAAAACTTCTATTAATATTGATAAAAACTGGCAGTTGAAATCGAAAACCGTTTCTACAGGTTATCAGTGGATTGAAACACCGCGAATTAATGTTGTCGGGATTAATGTTCCCGTTTCACCCATTGCCAATTATGCACTTTCTCGTTTCGACAAGCTTATTAATGATCAAATTGACGTTGCGTTGAGCAATGCCGCAGATATTAAAAAATACATATCGATGGTTTGGACAATGGCTCAAACTCCTTTTCAGATAAGCGAGGATTACAATACCTGGGTGAGAATAAGTCCAACGGATATTTATCTCACTCCTTTTAAATCGGTGGGACAAAAACTGAATTTAGGAGTTTCACTGTATGCACGCATAGAATCCTTTGTGGGAACAAAACCTACACAACTCAAAACAAAACCACTTCCAGAGTTTAAGTATGTTCAACGTCCGCCACAACAGTTTAATATTAATCTGGCTGCGGATGCAACTTTCGAAAAAATTTCGGAACTTGCAAAAAAACAATTACTCAACAAAACTTTTAGTGAAGGGAAACATAAAATTAGCATAACCGATTTAGCTATTTTTGGTAGCGATGGCAAAGCAGTTTTCATGGCTGAAGTTACCGGATCAGTTAAAGGGAAAATTTATTTCAACGGCAATCTTGTGTATGATGCAGAAAAGAAATCCATAACAGTTCAAAATCCTGCTTTCGACTTGAAAACTAAAAATGCACTTTTAAAATCGGCAAACTGGCTTTTACACGGGCTTATTCTGAACAAAATTACACCCTATCTTACCTATCCGGTGAGCGAAGACCTTGAAAGTATGAAAGCCGAAGTGAATAAGATGCTGCAAAATTACGATGTATATCCAGGAGTCAAATTAAAAGGTAATTTAAATGACTTAAATGTAATTAATCTAAATCTGGTCCCCGGAGCAGTACGAATAGTTGCAAATGCACGTGGTAATCTTAATATTTTAGTTGACGAAATAAGTTTTTAAGGTTTTTGTGAAAAATTATCAGCAATATTTGTTAAATTAAAAAATTATTTTATTTTTGCGCTTAATAATTTTTACATTTATAAACCTTATAAAATCTTTTTATTATGTCAGTAAACAAAGTGATTCTGGTTGGAAACGTGGGCAAAGATCCCGAAGTTCGTTACATTGATAAAGATGTAGCAGTTGCAAATTTTCCGCTTGCCACAAGCGAAAAAGGCTATACACTTCAAAATGGCACTCAAGTACCCGAACGTACTGAATGGCATAATATTGTAGCATGGCGCAGTTTAGCTATATTAGCCGAAAAATACATTAAAAAAGGAATACAGTTGTATATTGAGGGAAAAATTCAGACACGCTCGTGGGAAAAAGATGGTATCAAACGATACACAACTGAAATTTACGCCGAAACAATTCAACTTCTTGGCAAAAAACCTGAAACATCCGAAGAAACATCAACTCTTGTGTCTCCATCTACAATTTCCGAAGTACAGGCACCTCCTCCGGGCGAGGACGATCTGCCGTTTTAAAATTTGTTTTTGTTAAAATACAGGGCGCTGCTCGGTAATTAATAGCGCTCTGCGTTTTTTTATCATCAATTAAAGTGTGGAGAGATGAGAATGTGCCAATAAGACAATGTAGTAATGAAAATTTGAAACAAGAATACCAAATGCGGAACACGAAACTCAATCTTCATGCTTTTTCCGGTCAATTTTCTCCCCACAGTTACTGCAAAACTTATCAGCTTCTCTCAACTCATTCAAACAATTCGGACATAGTGGTTGTTTGCGGTTCTTATTTTCTCTCGACATTTCAACCGTAATAATTCCTGTAGGAACTGCAATAATTGCATACCCAACTATCATTGCAAAGGAAGATATAAATTTACCGAGCACAGTTACCGGAACAATATCGCCATAACCAACGGTAGTAATGGTAATAATTGCCCAATAAATACTTTGAGGGATGCTTGTGAACCCATTTTTGCCACCTTCAACCACATACATCAGTGTTCCGAGAATGATTACAATGGATAAAACCACCATAAAAAATAAGCTTATTTTATACAGGCTGTGTTTCATGGCACGTAATAGACTCACGGATTCTTTGTTGAAACGAGCTAATTTCAGAATTCGAAAAATACGTAAGAGTCTGAAAATACGTATCACCAATAAATAATGCGTTCCAACCAAAATCATACTCAGGAATGTTGGTAAAATTGACAGAAAATCGATAATTCCCCAGAAACTGAAAATGTATTTTGAGGGACGGGGACTTACATAAATTCTTGTGAGATATTCAGCTGTAAATATCAAGGTAAAAATCCATTCGAGTATGTCGAGTATTAAATCGGCTGTGTGGGTTAGCCCGGGCAAACTGTCGATCATTACGACTATGATACTCAACAAAATTGTCCATAATAAAATTATATCGAACTGTTTGCCTTTTTTTGTATCGCTTTCGAAAATGATGCGGTATAGATTTTCCTTTTCAGTCATATCATTGATTTTTTGCAAATAAACTTACTGCAAAACTACGAATAAGGATTTAATTCTGGTTCATAAACGGCATTTTTATCACATAAATGATAACATGATTTGAATTTATAAGCCAGATTATTTGAAACAATTCGTTTAATTTATTATGACAGATAAAATAAGTTCGTTACAAAATAAGCCTAAACTCGTCTTGTAGCTGTATAATTCATATTATTACAAGATGCAAAAAAGATTTTCGGGTGTGGTTGTGCCCATGATTACACCACTGAATGCCGATTTAACGGTTGATACGGTTGCCGTAGAACGGATTATGCAACTTTTTGCCCAAAACAATATCCATCCGTTGGTATTGGGAACAACCGGCGAATCGAGCTCTATTGGCGAGAAAGAAAGTTACCGTTTGGTGGATGCAGCCGTTAAAGCAAAAGCAACAGAACAAATTGTTTATGCCGGTTTGGTTGGTAATCAGGTACAATCGCTTATCGAAAGAGGAAATAAGTACATTACGTTGGGAGCTGATTGTGTGGTGGCCACTTTACCATCGTATTATATACTTACACCTAAGCAAATGGCAATGTTTTATACAACTTTAGCGGATAAAATAAATGGCGCTGTAATGATGTACAATATAAAAGCCACCACACAAATGTCAATTCCGCTCGATGTAGTTGCCGAATTAAGCCATCATCCGAATATTTGGGGATTGAAAGATTCGGAACGCGATGCCAAACGGATGAAACAATGCATCGAAACCTATAAAAATCGTGCTGATTTTTCTTATTTCTGTGGTTGGGGAGCGCAAAATTTTGGAAGTTTACAAATGGGTGCTGATGGTATTGTGCCAAGTACCGGCAATCTTGTACCTGAAATGTATGGTAAGTTATGGGAAGCTGCTATAAATGCTGATTGGGCAGAATGTGAGAAATGGCAAAATGAAACTGATAAAATTGCAATACTATATCAGCAAGACCGGACGTTGGGAGAGTCGCTGGCAAAACTAAAAGCATTGATGAGCGACAAAGGAATTTGCGGAAAAACCATGATGCCACCACTAACAGAGTAAACCTCTCCCTAACCCACTCCGAAGGAGAGGGTACATCGCAAAAACTATTATCATCAGTAACTTTTTCGACTTAATAAACTCTATAAACATTACAAACTTTATAGACTTTATAAACTAAATACCTTTATGACAAACTCAATTCACTGGATAGACATATCAATTGTTGTGATTTCTGTGCTTTTTACCATTGGTGCGGGGGTTTATTTCGCACGCAGGCAAAAAAGTTCTACACATTATTTTGCGGGTAGTGGCAATATTCCTGCCTGGGCAATTGGTATATCCATTTTTGCAACACTAATAAGCAGTGTAACTTTTTTAGCTTATCCCGCTGCAGCATATAAATCGAACTGGATTTTATTAGTTCAGGGATTGATGGTACCTTTAGTATTACTCGGGCTGATTTGGGTGATTGTTCCTTTATTCCGAAAAGTAATAAAACTCAGCACGTATGAGTATTTCGAACGCCGTTTCGGACTTTTTGCCCGCATGTACACTTCGGTTGCATTTATTCTTACACATTTCTCAAAAATGGGAACGGTACTCTATTTGGTAAGTTTGGCATTGGCAAGTCTTATGGGAGTTCCTGTGGTTTGGTTAATAGTTTTTTTAGGATTAGCCATCATTTTACTTACCTTACTCGGAGGTATCGAAGCTGTAATTTGGATGGATGTAATTCAGGGAATTTTACTTGTAGGCGGAGGTTTGCTTTGTGTTGGAATTCTGCTTTTCCGTCCCGAAGGCGGCGCAGGTTTTATGATTAGCGAAGCAATTACGATGAAAAAAATAGATTTTGGCCCGTATAACTTTAGCTTGGCTGAGTTGACTTTCTGGGTAATGGTGATTAACGGCGCTTTTTATGCGTTACAAAAATACGCAACCGACCAAACCATTGTTCAGCGTTATCTCACAGCTAAAAACGACAAAGCTGCAAAAAAAGCAGCCTACATTGGCGTTTTAATGAGTGTACCCGTTTGGACTTTGTTTATGTTTATCGGGGCGTTGTTATTCGTGTTTTATAATTCAGGTAGCGCCGTGCTCCCTGAAGGCATGAAAGCCGATCAGGTTTTTCCTTACTTTATCGGAACACAATTGCCGGTTGGCACCGTTGGTTTAGTACTTGCAGCGCTTGTGGCTGCCGCGGTTTCGAGCCTCGATTCTGATATGAACTGCCTTGCAGCCATTGGTGTTGCCGATTTTTATCAGCGATTCCGAAAAAATACTTCTGATAAACAAAAACTGAATATGGGCAGATGGTTGGTTTTTGTTTCGGGTGTTGCCATGACTTTTGTGGCGCTGCTTTATGCCGCGTGGGATGGCGAAGGCGTGTTGGGTGTGGTTTTCGAGTTGTATGCCATTTTCTCCGCCGGGATTGTAGGAATTTTCCTTTTGGGTTTATTTTCTTCAAGAGCAAACCGACAGGGATTGAATATTGGTATTGGAGTTTGCATAGCTTTTACCGCTTATGCGATACTTACAACTACTAAAATTAACGACACAATTATTCTCGATTTAGGTAAATTCAATTTTCCGCATCATAAATTAATGTTGGGTGTTTATAGCCATCTTATCGTGTTGGTAATTGGTTATGTTGCAAGTTTCTTTTTCAAATCAGAACGTGCTAACAAAGAACTTACTATATACGGTTATTTTACAAAGAAAGCAAAATGAGTATGTTCATAAGAAGAAAAAATGTTGCTAATCAAACCCCAAAACATCAGCTCCCCAACCCCCAAAAAAAGGGGTATATAGGAGCAACTATCAATATTTATGCGTTTAAATTTATCAGTTCATTTTGTGAAATTATTATTAGATTCTTAGTACATATTAACCCCAAACAATGCTCCAAAACTCCCCAGTCAGGGGGTTGGGGGGCTTCAAAAAAATAACAATGAATAACATTACCCTTTTGCAACCACAAAGAATAATTTTCGGAGAAAAATCTATCGAAAAAATAAAAGATGATGCTGTTGTTGCGGAATCAAATAAAATATTATTATTGATTGCCGAGCCGGTTTTTGTTTTATTTCAAAACATAATTTCCGAATTAAAAAATTCAGACAAAGAATTATTAATTATTCCCTATACATTTCCCGGTGAACCAACTTTTAATCAATTTGATATATTATTGGCACAATCCGAAGCTTTTAATCCCGATTGTGTGATTGGCGTTGGTGGAGGCAGTGTTCTCGATGTTGCTAAACTGCTGGCTGCAATGACCGGTAACGTGCAGAATTATACTGATGTTATAGGCGTAAATCTGTTGCAAAAAAGAATAAAAAAACTGATTTGCATTCCCACCACTTCGGGTACAGGCAGCGAAGTTTCACCCATTGCCATATTGCTAAACGAAACAACACAGGCAAAAAGTGGGATCGTTAGTCCGGCTTTATTAGCCGATGCTGCATATATCGACCCGATAATGACTGCCGGATTACCTCCTAAATTCACGGCTGAAACCTGCATGGATGCACTTTGTCATTGCATCGAAGCTTATACAAACAAATTTTCGCACCCAACTGTGGATGTTTACGCGTTGAAAGGGATTGAACTAATAGCTAAAAATTTGCTTAAAGCATATAATAATGGTTCGGATATCGAAGCACGATCGGCAATGGCGCTTGGTTCAATGTATGGAGGTTTGGTTTTAGGTCCGGTAAATACACATGGTGTACATTGTTTGTCGTATGGCTTGGGCGGGAAATTTTATATTACACACGGATTGGCAAATGCAGTTTTGTTGCCCGCGGTAATGCGTTACAATTTAGAAACATTGCCCGAAAAACATTCTGAAATTGCCATCACCATGGGCATAAAACCAAAATCAACAACTTACGAAACAGCATTGGCGGGAATAGAATTTATCGAAGATTTATCACGAAAATTGAATATTCCATCAAATTTGCTGGAACTCGGAATAACCGAAAACGATTTACCCGAACTTGCCCAGATAGCCATGAACACAACCCGTTTGCTGAATAATTGTCCCCGAACAATGACAAAAGAAGATGCGGTTGGGATTTACAGGACGCTATTACCCCCAACCCCTAAAGGGGAGTAAGAAATATTACTAAAGATAAATGAAAAAATTATTTCTATATGAATCAAACTAAACAAAAACCCCCTTTAGGGGGCATGGGGGTTATTGCTATCTCCATGGGCGATCCTGCAGGAATTGGTCCTGAAATTTGCATCAAAGCATTACAAAACAAAAATGTTTACGAAAGATGTAAACCGATTGTTGTGGGCGATGCGGGTGTTATGCAACAAGCATCTGATTTATTAAATTCAGGATTAAACATAAATGCTGTTAGCTCGGTAAAGGAAGCAAAGTTTCAATTCGGAACAGTAGATGTTTACGACTTGAAAAATGTAAACATGAACGAACTGCAACCCGGAGTGGTTTCGGCAATGGCCGGCAATGCTGCTTTCGAAGCGGTTCAAAAGGTTATAGAACTTGCTTTGGAAAATGAAGTTGATGCAACAGTTACTGCACCTATCAATAAAGCATCCATTCACAAAGCCGGACATCATTTTTCAGGTCATACCGAAATTTATGCGCATTACACTAATACTTCGAAATATGCCATGTTACTTGCCGATGAAAATCTGCGCGTAATTCACGTTACCACGCATGTTTCGTTGCGTCGTGCTTGCGACCTTTGTAAAAAAGAACGCGTTTTGGAAGTAATTTCGCTGCTCGATAATGCTTGTAAACAATTTGGAATACCGCAACCACGTATTGCTGTTGCAGGATTAAACCCTCATGCCGGCGAAAATGGTTTGTTTGGCGATGAAGAAATCAACGAAATTATACCCGCAATTGAGGAAGCAAACCGAAATGGATTTATTGTTGAAGGACCTGTTCCGCCCGATACTATGTTT
Source organism: uncultured Paludibacter sp. (assembly GCA_964508285.1). Lineage (GTDB taxonomy): Bacteria > Bacteroidota > Bacteroidia > Bacteroidales > Paludibacteraceae > Paludibacter. The sequence goes on along the minus strand of CAZDSY010000013.1, from coordinate 8,243 downwards.
GTAAAAGCCGTACAGGGAAAATACGATGGTTGTGTAGCAATGTATCACGACCAGGGGCATATTCCGTTTAAACTGGAAGGTTTCAAGTGGGACAACGAAAAACAAACCATGAAAAGTGTAAAAGGAGTAAACATTACGCTTGGTTTGCCCATAATCCGTACTTCAGTGGATCATGGAACTGCTTTTGAAATTGCCGGAAAAGGAATAGCCTCAGCCGATGCCATGATGGTGGCACTTGATTATGCAATATTAATGGCAAAAAATAGTGTTAAGTAATATTTTAAAAGAATTGTGTTAGAAAATAAAAAAATAATACGAACAACTCCCTATCCTTTGGAGAGGGTTGGGGTGAGGTGGTTTATTCTTGCCGACGACATTACCGGCGCTGCAGAAATTGCAGGTGTCTGTTTGCGTTACGGACTGAATGTTTCGTTTGGAATGAATGATTTACCGGGAGATGCTGATGTTAGAATTATTGCTACCGACAGTCGCTCGGTGAGCGAAGAAGAAGCGTTTCAGATTCACAAAACACTTGCTTTGAAAATTAAAAATCAGAGTGGTATAGATTTTATTTTTAAAAAGTGTGATTCGGTGCTACGTGGTTATGTGCTGACAGAAATGTTTGCATTGGCAGATGTTTTAAAAAAAAAATCTGTTTTACTGCAACCTACAAATCCGGCTGCCGGAAGATGTATTAAAAACGGTATTTATTTTATTGGCGATAATCACCTTCACAAAACAGGTTTTGCTGCCGATCCCGATTTTCCGGCTTTTTCTTCATCTGTGTATGAACTTTTAAAAAATCGTACTTCAAAAGCAACTCTAAAGAATTTTCCTGAAATACTGATTTCCGATTGTGCTTCGGTGGATGAATTAGCAAAAATTGCTTCAACTTATACGGATGAATTGTTACCATGTGGCAGCGCGGCTTTTTTTGAACAAATTTTAATTAACAAATTTGGACTGAAATCACAGGAACAAATCGAAAATAAGCCTTTTTTTGAGAGTAATTTTCTATTTATTTCAGGCAGTACGCATCCTTCAGGTATTGATTTTCGCTCATGGATGATGGAAAAAAAATGTCCGATTTCAGCTATTCCGCACGAAATATTTGCTGAATTAACTGATAAAACTGATTTTGAAGATTATTGTTCGCATCTGATAACTCAATATCGGGAAAAGGGGAAAAAACTGATTGTCTATGTCGATTATCAGCAAAAAAAACAGGTTTTAAATCCAGTAAAGGTTAAAAATGTAATTTCTGATATTACCTGTGTTTTACTCGATAAATTAGATGCTCGCTATGTTTTTATCGATGGTGGAGCCACTGCTTTCGATATTTTTTTGAAACTCGAATTGCGGAATTTTGAGCCGGAAGCAGAATTAGCACCCGGAGTGGTCTTGCTGAAATCGCTCGATAGAGAAAATATGGAGATAATTATTAAGCCCGGAAGTTACAACTGGCCGAAGGAATGTTTCGTATAAGGCTCAATTGCTAAATTGTTTGAATTTTCCCCGACTCTCTTTTCATGTATTTTAATACTGATTTTTGTACATTTATGCAATATTTTTTGACTGTTATAGCATAATATTTATCTTTGAAAAAGTATAATTTCACTTCATTATTTTTTGTTTTTAAAATCAATTTTTTATGAAAAGAGTTGTGTCAAAGTTATTCGTTATTTTCACTGTTTTGATAAGTTCTGAATTTGGGCTATGCGCTCAAAACCCTGTAGCAGAACTAACTGCACGCAAAATTGCCGATAGAATTTTGCAATCCACCACTTATACTTTTCAGAATAAAAAAACAGGAGAGATTTATACCTCGCTGAAAAATGTTCCGCTTACACAGGATATGACAGTTCAATCGGTTTATAATCAGTGGCATTATACCAATGGCGTTACCAATATCGCCATGATGGAACTTGCCCAAAAATCAGGCAAAAAGGAATACGAAGACTTTGTTCTTAAAAACATGAATTTTGTTTTCAATGAGGGAAATCTCGATTATTTTCGTCAACTTTACGATCAGGCAAAGGAAAAGTTGGGTTGGATGGGTGTGCGAAACGTTAGTTGGCACATGATTTTTCGCGGGAAACGCCTCGACGATAACGGACCAATGGGAGCAAGCCTTATTGAAATTCAGAAAAAATATCCCAGCGATACTTTTCTGGCTTACATTAACGAAACTGCCGACCACTTAAACTATGCTGAACCGCGACTGAAAGATGGAACAATTGCACGCATTTGGCCACATGTAAATACCATTTGGGCAGACGATGCTTTTATGGCTGTTTCATTTCTGGCGCGTATGGGAAGCTTCACCGGCGATAATAAGTATTTTACCGATGCCGCAAAACAAATTCTCAACTATACCAAATACCTGTGGCGACCGGAAATGCAACTGTATTACCATTGTTATCATACCGATAATAAAGAACATGGTGTAGCACATTGGAGCAGAGCCAATGGCTGGGTGTTTATGGCAACAGCCGATTTACTCACATATATGCCTAAAAACCACCCGTTACGTCAAAAAGTGATTCAAAACTTTAAAATGCAGGCTACAGGTATAGCTCGCTATCAGGGCGCTAACGGACTTTGGCATCAGGTACTCGATAAAGTTGATTCGTACGAAGAAATTACAGGAACAGCCATGTTTACTTTCGGCATTGCACGCGGTGTGAAAAACGGTTGGTTGCACCCCGATTTTATTTATGTTGCCGAACAGGGATTAAGAGGAATGATGAAAAAAATTACTCCGGAAGGCGATGTAACTTCTATATGTGTGGGTACAGGAATAATGCCTTCGTTACAGTATTATTACAACCGACCCACGCAGGAAAACGACCCAATGGGCGAAGGTCCTGTTTTACGTGCGCTTGTTGAAATGATAGATGCGCCACGCTATACGGAAATTAAAGCTGAAGATCAATATGATAAAATTGTAGTGAAGAAAAAATAATCTCACTGTTTAAACATAAAAATAATACACCGATTTATCATTTATTAAATGAAATGTCGGTGTTTTTTTGCTTTAGAATTTCAAAAAAATCTGAAAAATTCAAATAACACAAAAAATATTGTACATTTTTGAAAAAATAGTTTAGCTTTGTGTAATAATACTTTAAAATTACACACGGGCAATGAACTGCAATAATTCAGGAGTTGAATTTAAATATCTTATTGTAAACGATAAGGATCGAAAATTCGGTCTCTCAGTCAATACTGTGGGTTTTCAGTGCATACAGCCTAATAGTCCGTATCCACTGAGCGAGCATCCAAGCGGATATTTTTTCAATGCTCAAAAGGGAAGAGTGCTGCGTGAATATCAGATCGTTTATATCACCAAAGGTAAAGGAACTATTTCTCTCGATAAATATAACCAAAAGCAAATTTGTAAAGGGCAATTATTTATAATTTTTCCCGAGCAGTGGCACACCTACAAACCCGACAGCGATACCGGTTGGAACGAATATTATATAGGTTTCGAAGGAACAATCATTGAATCGATTATCGAGAATTCATTTTTTACACGTAAAAATCAGATACTCGATGTAGGATTGAACGAAGAACTGGTAAACCTGTACAAGCAAGCCATTGAAATAGCAGGCGCTGAAAAAATTGCTTCCCAACAATATCTTGGTGGTATAGTTATGCACATAATAGGGCTAATACTGTCTGTAACACAGAATAAGATTTTCGAAGACAGCGATGTGGCTCAAAAAATTGAGCAGGCAAAAATTATTATGAACGAAAATGTTTTTAAAAACGTCGATCCTGAAGAACTTGCACAAAAGTTAAATTTGAGTTACTCATGGTTTCGTAAAGTTTTTAAAGATTATACCGGATATGCTCCCGCCAAATATTTTCAGGAATTGAAGTTACGTAAAGCAAAACAACTGCTTGTAGGTACATCGCATTCAGTAAAGGAAATTGCTTACATGCTCGATTATAATTCAACCGAACATTTTTTCTCACTCTTTAAAAAACTTACAGGCTACACACCTATGGAATATCGTTCTTATGGACGTGAAACCAATGCTGAAACAGTAATTACCTGAAATTCCCTTTTTACACTGTGTAAAATCCTGAATTTTAAAACATATTTTGCTGATAAAATGAAATAACTTTGATACTTGCACAGACAAGGCATGCATTGTCTCTTCCTCAGAACATAAACCTCTGAACTCTAAACCTAAGTGAATCTGTTTTTTTACCTGATTTCTTTCACTGTCAAAATACTTAGCACGAAAGTCAATCACTATATACGTTCAGTGTACCTCATACCTTAAATTTGCAAATACTTTTATCGAAATAAAAGACGATACCATGAAAAGAGTTACGTATTTGCTGCTTTTGGTAGTTATATTTGTATGCACTGCTGCAAAAAATACTTCTATTGATCGTAAAGCGCTTGTTCTGCGCAATAATCCACAGGTTAACACTTTCGATTCGCTTGCTGCATTTACTGTGGGAAATGGCGAATTTGCCTATACTGCCGATGCAACCGGATTGCAAACTTTTCCTGATAAATATTCTAAAGGAATTCCATTAGGTACACAAAGCCAATGGGGATGGCACAGTTTTCTGAATCCCGATAATTTTACTCACAAGGAAACGCTGAAAAATTATAATTTTCGTGGTAAGGAAGAACCGTATTCGGTACAGTTCAACGAACCCGGACGCCAAAGCGATGCTGCCAATTGGTTTCGTGTAAATCCTCATCGACTGCACCTCGGTATTATTGGTTTCGATTTTGATGGAGAAGCTGATTTTAAACATATCAAAGATGTAAAACAGCAGCTTGATATGTGGAAAGGGCAGATTATAAGTTCTTTCAAATATTATGATAAACCTATAAATGTAACCACAATCTGCCACCCCCAGTACGATGCTGTTGCAGCACGGATTGTTTCTAAAGAACATCCGTTTTTGAAATTTCGTTTTCCGTATCCTACCGGCGGACATAGCGACGATGCTTGTAACTGGACAAGTGACCATTTACATAACACAAAAATTCTGCAACAAACAGCAAATTATATCTTACTTGAGAGAGAACTGGATAAAACCAAGTACTATTTATCGATAGAATGGGAAGGAAATGCACGTTTTGTTGAAAAACAAAAGAATTATTTTATTCTCATACCCGAATCCGATGAGATTTCTTTTGTAGTTGAGTTTATGCCACAAAAACCGCAAGTGCATCAAAAACATACTTTTACAAAAACCTCCCTCCTTGCTGAGCAGTATTGGAACAATTTCTGGACAAATGGCGCGGCTGTAGATTTTTCGAAATGCAAAGATCCTCGTGCAAAAGAACTTGAGCGGAGGGTTGTTTTATCGCAATACTTACTGGCTGTGCAATGTGCAGGTTCCACTCCACCACAAGAAACCGGGCTCACCTACAATTCCTGGTACGGAAAATTTCATTTGGAAATGATTTGGTGGCATCAGGCACATTTTCCGCTTTGGAATCGTCCTGAATTACTCGAAAAAACTTTGAACTGGTATTTCGAGGCATTGCCCAAAGCGCAGGAAATTGCCCGCCGGCAAGGATTTCAGGGTGCCCGTTGGATGAAAATGACTGATCCATCCGCAATTGAAGCGCCATCAAAAGTAGGTTCATTCCTAATATGGCAACAACCGCACATAATTTACCTTGCCGAATTAGTTTACCGCGCTAAACCTTCAGATACTTTTCTGAAAAAATATGCGAATTTGATTGACGAAACAGCTAAGTTTATGGCTTCGTTTGTTGATTACGATATGATGGAGGGCAGATATGTGCTGAAAGGAATTATTCCTGCACAGGAAACGCTATCGGCAGCAACTACTCTAAATCCTCCTTTCGAATTATCGTACTGGCATTTTGCTTTGAATGTGGCACAAAAATGGCGCCAGCGGCTTGGTCAAAAACGTAATTTACAATGGGATGAAATCATTGATAAATTATCGCCACTTGCATATAAAGACAAGCTTTATCTGGCTGCCGAATCGGCACCGGATAGTTACATCGATATTCGTTTTACGTCTGATCATATGGCAGTATTGGGTGCTTTGGGAGTTTTACCAAAAAACAATCTCATTCGTACTGACTACATGCAAAACACGCTCAATTGGGTCTGGGATAAATGGAATTGGGGTAAAACCTGGGGTTGGGATTTCCCAATGACCGCCATGAATGCCGCACGCCTTGGCGATACTGAAAAAGCTGTAGGCGCTTTACTTATGGACAAACGAACCAATACATATTTAGTTAACGGACACAACTATCAGGATGCGCGATTAAGAGTTTATCTTCCCGGAAATGGAGGTTTACTCACAGCCGTGGCAATGATGTGTGCGGGTTGGGATGGAAGTAAAGGTAAAAATCCGGGGTTCCCAAAAAACGGAAAGTGGAACGTGCTGTGGGAGGGGTTGAATCCTTTACCATGATTTTTCTTTAGAATTGGGGAAAATTAGAAACTTAGAAAGTAAGAAAATTTTAAAAAGTCAGTAGTATAAGAAAAATTAATTTGGCTTCCGGATTTTCTTAATTTTTACATTTTTATATTTTTCACAATTGATTATTATTACATTGGAATATAATAACGAAGTGAACATTCAACAATTCGGAATTGGCAAATTTTCACTTTGATACATTTGCACATTTAAAACATTGGTACATTAATACATTTATATGAAAAAAACAAAATTTAAACTACTGATGATTTTTTCAGGGGTACTGGTTTTTTTAGCTTCGTGCCAAACAGAGCTTGAAAAATACTATCAAACACCCGATTGGTTAAAAGGAAATGCTTGGCAGGTACTTGAACAGAAAGGCGGTTTTTCAATGTTTTTAAATGCTATTGAACGTTCATCGTATCTTGACCTCGTAAAAGGAAAGGGCATTATAACTGTGATGGCACCTACAGATTCTGCCTTTCAGGTTTTTCTTACAAAAAAAGGGTATACTTCTGTTGAAAGTATTCCATTGTCCGAAATCGATAAAATTGTAGGGTACCATTTGGTGTATTATTCGTTTACCAAAGATGCTTTTGAAGACTACAAGCCCGGCGGTTCAAGTTCTGAAAACAATCTAAAAGGAATTTATTATAAATTTCGCACTAAAAGCAGAGAGGACATTACTACTGAATACGATCCTGCAAACAATAATGCATCACGGAAAGTAATACATCAGGAAAGATTTTTGCCAATATTTTCACATAACTTTTTCGAGAGTTATCAGATTGAATCAAAATCGAACTATGAATTTTTCTACCCAAATTCAAACTGGAAAGTAACAAAAGGCTTTAATGTATCCAACGCCTCCGTAAAGGAATATGCTATCGTAACTGACAATGGTTATGTTTATGTTATCGATCAGGTACTTGAACCGCTCGAAACCATTTACAACACATTGAAGAAGGCACAGGGGTTTGATTTATTCCGTAGCGCATACGATAGGTTTGTTTCGTTTACTTATGATCCTACTTCGTCCATTGAATACGGCAAAGGCGATTCCCTCTACATAATGACGCATGGCAATGAACTGCCTCCTATCGCTTCTGAATGGCCTGTACAGGACTATAAACAACTTGCTTTACTTTCTTATGCAGCTTACAATCTGTTCGCTCCCGATAATGCATCGATGCAGGCTTTTTTCAATCAATACTGGTCAGGATATTATAAATCTCTCGACGAAGTAAATTTTGAACCGTTACTTGCATTGCTATTAAATCACTTCTTTTCGGGTTCAACAATACAGTTTCCTCAGCAAATTGAAGCAGGCAAACTAAAAAGTGCATACGGAACTACCATTCAATTTAACAGAAATGATGCTTCTGTTAAAAGTATTTGTGTAAATGGTTCATTTTACGGGTTGAATAAATTGTTGGTCCCACCGATGTTCGAAAGAGTTACAGCGCCTATGTATCGCAATCCGAAATACAATATGTTTTTGGATATGGCAAAAAATGCCGGATATATTCAAACACTTATTTCAGATGCCAATAGCTTTAAGGTTTTTTATCCTACTGATTCAATGATTATACTGAACACGAATCTCGAAGGACTTTCAATTCAGTATCAGAATTTGAATCCTAAAAAATATGGTGCACAGGAAATACAAATTGATAGCGACAACGGATTTATAGCAATGTCTGTGAACCAGAAAAAAGCTTTAGCCGGCGGACATATTGCTACGCGTTTAATAACGTCAAAAGGTGATGAAGCAGTTTACTCTACCATGAATTCATACA
>CAZDSY010000012.1:0-38329 GCA_964508285.1 uncultured Paludibacter sp. | reverse complement strand
GTAAATTGTCAACTGATTTTGTCTGCTCGGTCGTCTTTTAGGGTGTCGGCTAACGTTTGGCAGCTACAAGAAGTTGGGGATTTTGGAGCACAAAACTGTCAAGCCACCACAAAAGCTGATGCGAGGTAGAATGTTCAATTAACCACTGAACCCCCAATTTCTTGTAGGTGCTGTTATCGGTTCGGTGTTCTTTCTCGTCAGTCGTTATGTTCATTTTTTGCTGCATTGTCTTTTGTCGGTGCGTTGGGGTAGGCAAGCTCTTTTGCAGGTTTTGGCTTTAGCGTGGGCTTGTGCGACCTGCAAATGTGCTTGACTACTGTGTTGGCTATTCGTCTCCGTTTATTGTTTCCATAATTTCTTTAAAACTTAGTAAACCTGCTTCAATGTTTTCTATTATTTCATTTGCCAAAACATCAGGGTCGGGCAAGTTGTCCAAGTCGGTAAGGCTTTTGTCCTTTATCCAAAATATGTCCAAGTTGGTTTTGTCTCGTTCTATGATTTCTTCATAGGTAAATTTTCTCCAACGTCCTTCGGGATTTTCTTCGCTCCACGTTTCGGTTCTTTTGTTTCGGTTTTCGGGATTGTAGCATTTTACAAAGTCCTTCAAATGCTCCGAAGTCATTGGATTTTTCTTTAAGGTGTGGTTTATGTTACTTCGGTAATCATAAATCCAAACTTCTTTTGTCCAAGGGTCTTTGGAAGCAGGTTTGTTGTCGAAAAACAACACATTTGCTTTTACGCCTTGTGCATAAAAAATCCCTGTTGGAAGTCTTAAAATCGTGTGCAGTTCGGTCGTTTTCAATAATTCTTTTCTAACCGTTTCGCCTGCTCCACCTTCAAACAAAACATTGTCGGGCAATACAACGGCTGCCTGTCCTGTGATTTTTAAAAGCGTTTTTATGTGTTGCAAAAAATTTAGCTGTTTGTTGGCGGTGGTTGCCACAAAATCCTGACGATTGATAATATAATCTTGCTTTTCCTGTTTGCCTTCTTCGTTGGTAATGGTCATACTGCTTTTTTTACCAAAAGGCGGATTGGCTAACACATAATCGTATCGCTTGCCATTGTCCGAAACCAAAGCATCAGCCGAAGAAATCAAAGGTTCTCCGTCTATTTCACCAATATTGTGCAGAAACATATTCATCAAACACATTCTGCGTGTGTTGGCTACAATTTCGTTTCCGTAAAAGGTTTCGTTTTTCAAAAACGCTTTTTCTTCTTGGTCTAAGTCTTGGGCTTTGATAAAATCATAAGCCGCCAAAAAGAAACCGCCTGTACCACAAGCAGGGTCAATAATGGTTTTCATTGGTTTGGGACGAAGACAAGCCACCATTGTTTTAATTAAAGAACGAGGCGTAAAATATTGCCCTGCACCGCTTTTGGTGTCTTCGGCATTTTTCTCCAAAAGTCCTTCGTAGATTTTTCCTTTTATGTCTGTACCCATCAAGCTCCATTGCTCTTTATCAATCATATCAATGATTTTTAAGAGTTTGGAAGGGTCTTGAATTTTGTTTTGGCTCTTGACAAATATTTGTCCCAAAGTACCTTTTTCACTACCCAAACTGCGTAGCATTTGGTTGTAAAAAGTTTCTAATTCCAACCCTCTTTTTTGCGAAAGCGTTTGCCAGTCGCAAGTTTCTCCTTTTGGGTCTTCTTCGCCTTGGGCGTTTTTGAGTTTGGGGAATTTCAGTCCTTTATTGTAAGGTGGTTTGTTGAGTTCATCTGCCATTTTAAGGAAAAGCAAATAGGTGATTTGCTCCAAATAATCTCCATAACCTACACCATCATCTCTAAGGACGTTGGCGAAATTCCACACTTTTGATACGATTGCACTTTCTGACATATTATTTCTTGCTTTTCATTTTAACAGTTGGTTTCTTCTTCTCTTGTTCTTTTGCCAATTTCTCGGCTTGTATTTTTTTGAGCAATTCGCTGGCAGGTTCGTAGTCTGCGGCTTGTTTGCATAGCTCTATTTCTGCTTGGCTCAATAGTTTGCCTTCAAAGGCTTTTTTGAGAATACTTTGGCGAAGGGCTTCTGCTTTCTCTATGCTTTCGGTTATGCTTTGCTCCATTTTATCGCAAACAGATAAACGGCTTTCTATTTCTTGAACGATTTGGGTTTGCTCTCTTATTGAAAAAAGCGGAAATGGTAATTCTTGAATTATACCTAATGTAATAATATCCATTGTCGCACCGTGACTTTTATGTGCATACAAACTTTTTAGATAGGCACTTTCAAAATAATATTTGAAAAATATTGGGCTGTAAAAACTATTGAATGAAATTTTAATTAATCGTGGATTGATTATTCCCTGCTCAGAGTCATCAGGAAGAATTAAAACCTTGCCAACTGTACCAACAAGACTTATTAAAGCGTCTTTTGGCTTAACGGCACAAGAAAAAAGTTCTTGATATTTTTCTTCATTCACATAATAATTACCAAACTTATGATTACCAGAAATCACTTGTTCTTGACCATAAATTTTATACCCTTTTTCAACATAAAAAGATTTTTTCAGCGAAGAGCCAAATGGTCCTGCTTTTATTGAGTGGGTATTGTGGTCAATTATTTTATCAACTTTTGACCAAATCCAATTTTTTGGTAATTCAACAAACTCATTTAATTCATCTTCGGTAAAAGACGATAATTCTTTTAGTTTTCTTGGTTTGTTGGGCTTCTTTCCTTTCTTCCCATTCTTCTCCCAATCCTTCACCGCTTTTTTCCAATCTTCCATTTGTTGGTTGTAGTGGTTTTGGCGTTCTTCCTTTATTTGTTTAAGCAATTCTTCGGCTGTGGGTAGGTGGGTTTGTTTTTCTCGCCATTCTTTGGTGAGCTCGCCCTCAAATGCCTTTTTCAATACCGCTTGGCGGTATATTTTGAGTTGCTCTTGTGCTTTTTTAAAATTGGCTATGCCATTGTCTAAATCGGAAAACAGGGCTTCTATTTTGGAAACTATCGCTCGTTGAATGGGAAGGGGTGAAAACGGAATTTCAATAGTTAGATAATCATTAAATTTTAAATTTCTAAGATTATTACTGCCCGATTGATAAGGAATAATTTTACCCGTACTATAAAAATATTTAAGATAATGGTTTAGGTAAATTGAATTTACAAATACAGAAGGTCGTATCAATCGAAGAAAATTGGTACATACAAGATTTTTGTCTTTAAAGTGGTTCAATACTGAATGTTCAATAACAACTGTTCTTCCAACAGGCTGTTCTGGACCACCTCCTGAAATCTCAACTAAAATATCATCTAAAAATAAATTCCTTTTTTCTATACTGTCCTTTTTAATTTTTCTTAAAGAAGCAGTTTTACCTTTATCATTTTCCCAATTTCTAAATTCAGAACCTCTAATGCAGTAGGCTTCAAGGTATTCATTATCTTCAATATTTGGGTCTTTGCCCCAATCTCCTCCTAATTCAAGAAGTGATAATTCTCCCAATTCAACTTCAATCCAATCTTCTCTCATTATGCTGCTAATGCCTCGTTAAGTTCGTTAATAATGTCGTTCATTTCAGCACCAAAAAGTTGGTACATTTTGCCTCGTCCGCCTTTTTCGTCAAATGGGGTAAAGTCCAAGTCTTCCAGTTCTATGTGGTAGCTGTTTATTACGTGGTTTTTGAGTTCACGCAGCCAGTCCATTTGTTCGGTGGTAAAGCGGTTGTGCTTTCCTGCATTTTGTTTAAAAATCCAGTTTTTAAAATTGTCGTCAATGGTTTTATCAAAAGGTTTCAATTCAGCATCAATGCCACAAGCCCTGCGTATCAAAGAAACCAAAGCCGTGAGTTCGTCCACAGGTTGTTTACTTTTTACGTCTTCCAGTTGGGCATAAGCCGCCCATACATAATCGGGGGCAAGGGTTGGTTTGTCCAATTTCAATTTATCAAACACTTCTTTTATCATTTTAAAAGTAATGTTTCTGCGGTTGTAGGGTTGCTTGTAAAAAATAGTGAGTGCCTTTATTTCATCTTGGTTGGCAAGTAGGTACTCGCTAAAATCTTTTACAATTTCCTTAGCCTTGTCCACCGAAGTGGTGTCCCATTCGGCTTTGGTTACTTGGTCAATATTGTGGCTGTCTATAATTTGTTCGTGTTCTATCCGCACTTTTTCAATGTAGTCGTTTAGCTTGCCGTTAAAAGTAGAAGCAGCTGTTTCAATCAATTCTTTTTGAGCTTCTTGTTTGGCTTGTTCTATCAAAGCAGGGGTGCGGTCTTGCTCGGGTATCGCTTCAATAATTGGTTTTGCCTTTTCTTCAATGGCATCTTCATCAAAAGCCGATAGCAATTCTTTGCTGATTTGTTTCAGGTTTTTGCCTTTGGAATGTTCCAATAGTTTTTCTTTTTCCTTGTCGGTGATTTCTTTTTCCAAACGGATAAGCCGATTTGCCAATGAAAGGAACAAATCTTCTTCGGCAACACCCATAGTAACGGCTCCCAAAAGGTCTTTGAGTGCTACGGTGGGTTTGCGTTCCAAAGGTCGGCTGTCGGTTTTTTTGGATTTGGTTACGCCTACGGCATCTACAATGATAAAATGCGTTTTGGCATTTGCTGTTTTCGATACCATTTGCAAAGCATCTTTGCTTATGGTTCGTGTGCCTCTGCCTTTCATTTGCTCAAAGTAGTTTACGCTTTTTACATCTCGCATAAAAAGCAACACTTCCAATGGCTTTACATCTGTACCTGTGGCAATCATATCAACCGTAACGGCAATGCGTGGATAGTAGGAATTTCGGAAACGGTTCAATACCGATTTTGGGTCTTCTTGTATTTTGTAAGTTAGTTTTTTACAAAAGTCATCGCCTTCGTCAAACTCTTCCCGAATGATTTTGATAATATCGTCTGCGTGGCTGTCGGTTTTGGCAAACACCAAGGTTTTAGGCACTTCGTAGTCTCCGTTTTCGTCCTTTCTGTTTGGAAAAATTTCGGTTTGTAATGCTTTATTAAATTGGCGTATAATATTCCTTATTTGGCTTGGGTTCACGACCTTTTTATCTAAATCATTCTTTATATATTCGGTATCTTCATCTTCCTGTTGCCAACGGGTTTTTCGGGTGAGTTTGTCTCGCCTGTCCACAAACCAACCTGCTTTTATCACGCTTCCTTTTTGAGAAATTTCTGTTTCGATATTATAGACATCATACGGCACATTTACGCCATCAATCACCGATTCTTCGTAAGTGTATTCGCTCACCACATTTTCCTCGAAAAAACCAAATGTTCTTTTGTCGGGCGTGGCTGTTAAGCCAATCAAGAAAGCATCAAAATAATCTAATACTTGTTTCCAAAGGTTATAAATAGAACGGTGGCACTCGTCAATCACAATAAAATCAAACTGCTCAATAGGAACTTTCGGGTTATAATCCACAGGAATAGCCTGTTTTTTATTTCGCTGTTGCTCCATCCAAGTTGATTCATTCGGGTTGGTATCTTCTGCACCTTCGTCCAATTCTTCGCCTTTCAAAATGGCGTACATCCGTTGAATGGTAGAAATACACACCTGACTATCGGAAGCGATATAGCTTGAAGTCAATCGCTGTACATTATAAAATTCCGTGAATTTTCGGTTGCTGTCGTTAGGTTGAAAAGCCATAAATTCCTGTTCGGCTTGTTCGCCCAAATTTTTGGTGTCCACCAAAAACAAAATGCGTTTGGCTTTGGCGTGTTCCAATAAGCGATACACAAAAGTGGCAGCCGTAAAAGTTTTACCTGCACCTGTTGCCATTTGTATCAAGGCTTTGGGTTTGTTCTTTTTAAAAGAAGTTTCCAAATTTTTGATTGCCTTAATTTGAGCAGGGCGAAGCCCTGCCTCATTTAAAGCAGGAATATCTAATAATCTTCCTCTTAAACTTTTGTCTTTTTGCAGCCAGTCTGCCAAAGTTTCGGGTCTGAAAAACCAAAAAATATTTCGCCCTCTTGGCTTTGGGTCTCGTGTATCTCTGAAACGTGTAATTGTGCCCGTGCTTTCAAACACAAAAGGCAAAGGGTCGTTGTCTAAATATTTAAGTTTTGCCAATGAGTATTCTTTAGCTTGGTCTTCGGCTACGGTAAGTTTATGTCCTTCGTCTTCTTTTTTTGCTTCAATAATTCCAACAGGTTTTTTGTCCACAAACAGCACATAGTCAGCAAACCCAGAAGCGGCTTGATATTCTCGCACAGCTACGCCTTTGCTTGCTCCCAAGTCCACTTCATTTTTTGATTGAACTGTCCAGCCCGCTTCTTTCAACATCAAGTCAATTTTGTCACGGGCTATCTGTTCAGGATTTTGATTTTTATCTGTACTCATATTGTCGTCTGTCTGTGGTGCGTTGGCAAAAAATGGCTCTTTTGGTTTTGCGAAGCGTTGGCTTGTGTGTCGGGCAAAACCAAATGTGCCATTTGTGCGGTGGGTATTTTTCTATTTTCTTTTATGTCTTTATGCGGCAAAAATTTCATTGTCATATTGTTGGTTCGTCTGTCTTTTTACACTGACCGATAACATGCAAATATACGAAAGTTTTTATAAACCAAAAGGTATTTATATAATAATATTAAATATTTGTAAGTTGCTGTTTGGTAGGCATAAAAATCGATTATATTTGTTGCGTAAAATAAATATCATGTATATTTATTTGTTCAGTTAACACAAATTAACACATTAAAAATCCGCAATATGGATTTCACAGATAAACGTTTTTTATATGAAGCCGGAGAACATCAGGGGAAAAATGTTATCTGGATTCGGTTCGAAAAAAACCGGGAAATGATAAACTACTTGCGTTCGAATACAAAGGCTTGGTGGTCGGCTTCGAAAAAGGCATGGTATGTAACCGACAATCGGCATTATCGCCAGCTGTTTGGCATGGAACAAAAAATTGTCGGTAAGGAGGCAATCAACAAAATTCATCCCGTAAATTTCCCGGCATTTCAACGTTTTCTGGAGCAATTGAAACTCAAGGGTTATAGCGAGAATACTTTACGGGTGTATTGCAATGGTTTTGCGCAATTGCTTTACATAATCAGAGCGTATCCGGTTGAAAATTTAACGCCGGAACGATTACGCAGTTATTTTTTGTATTGTCATGATAAGCTCAAGCTTTCCGAAGCCGAAATTCATAGTCGGATGAATGCGGTAAAATTTTATTTTGAACAGGTACTACATCGCGAAAAAATGTTTATCGATATTCCGCGTCCTAAACGCCCTTCGGTATTGCCAAAAATGCTGAATCGTGAAGAGATAAGCAAAATAATGAATGCGCTTGAAAATAATAAACACAGGCTTATGTTGAAACTTTGCTATGGAATGGGCTTGCGAGTGAGCGAGGTGGCAGGTCTCAAAATTACTGATATCGACAGTGTTTCGATGTTGGTACGTATTGAACAGCCTAAAGGTAAAAAAGACAGGGTTGTAGTATTGCCAGCATCCGTGCTTAAAGAGTTAAGGGAGTATTATCTTGAATACCGGCCAAAAGAATATTTATTCGAAGGTCAAAACGGTGGTCAGTATTCAATTCGAAGTGTTCAGAATGTTTTCAAACTGGCAATGAATAAAGCCGGAGTAAAAAAGAAAATTGGCATTCATGGTTTGCGACACAGTTATGCCACACACTTGCTCGAAATTGGCACGGATATCCGGCTTATTCAGGAGTTGCTCGGACATAACAATTTGAAAACAACGGAAACTTATACGCACGTAACTACGCCGGCAAAAGCAAAAGTAAAAAGTCCGCTCGATAATTTAAACATCGATTAAATGTTTTTTCCCTGTCGGAATGATAGCGCGGGCAAATCAAACTGACAGGGAAAATTTTTCAAGTGCTGAATGTTATTTTAGAACTTTTACCGAAATTTCGGTTTCGGGAGTTTTAACGGTGCAAATGTAAAGTCCCGCAGGAATAGTACTGAGATTCGTAAGATATACACTGCCGTTCTCCACATTTGGCGTAGCACTATAAACCACTTGTCCGGTCAGTGAGTGAATTCGAACAAAAACTTGACCGTCGTGTAAAAGGCTGTGTTTTATATGCAAATCATTGACAAATGGATTAGGATAAACCAAGGTGTTTTGTAATATTTCGTGATTTGCGAAACCCGATTTCAACCCTAAATTATAATTTTCGAGCACTTCTTCGGCAGTAAGGGCGCCTTTGTAAATGGAGATTTCGTCCAGCGAACCGCCAAAGGCATTTACGAAATTCACATTAGTGTTGCCAATAACCAAATCTTCCGTTTGCGCAATATTCCCCGTGCCATCGGTTTTCGAACCTTTGAGTACGCCATCCATGTATATTCTGATCTGGTCGGCTTCCACATCGCGGATTGCTACTACATGATGCCATTTATTGTCGAAATAAGTTGAACCCGGCGTAACGTTCAGGTCGGTTTTGGTAACATCATCGTCGATAGCCCATGTGAAACGGTCGTTGGTGCCTGTTTTGTTGTATTGTATGCCAAACCATTTACCGGTCATACCGGTGGTAGTGTTTTTCACATGGCTTCCTTTGTGTATCAAATACCAGTCTACAGCTCCACCGGCCGATTTAAACCACATTTCTACCGAAAACGATTCGTTACCAAGACTTATCGCATCGTAATGATTTTGTACAAAAGCAGCGTTTGAAGGCGATGATGGTATGGTTACACAATTTTCCACTTTTCCGATGTTCCAAATCGGTGTGAAATTTCGTGCCGTGGCATAACCCTGAATATCATTGTTGGCAACATTTCCTTGGGTTTCGTTCATGGCGAAATAAGCTACTTTTTCCCGCTCGGTTTTTTTGCCCGATGTAAAACTCCATACATCGCCCGTAACGCTTCCCAGCAGGTTTGTTACATCAACTCTCCAGTAATAAGTGGTATTTGGTAAAATATTTACTAAAAGATTTGCAGCAGTTTTTCCGGCAGCAATTTTTTCGAGATTCTGGGGCGAAGTACCCATAAAAATATCGTAATACAATACACCCGCCCAATTCCCTGTCAGATTAGTCCATTGAAGCGTAGTTTGCATGTATGAGATGATAAGCGATTTATCAGCAGGGACCGGATCGATACATGGCACAGGTGGCGCAGCTTCGCCCAAAGTGGCAGTTTTTAGCGTGGCTGAGTAAACCGATGCAAGTTCTCCGTTCAGTGTTTTCAGTCGATAATAATACGTTGTATTTGGATTTAGATTTTCATTTTTAAACTGGGTTTCATAGGGCGATAAACGAGCAATTTCAGAAAAACTGCTGTTATCGACGGAGCATTCAACCACTATATTGGTTGCTGTTTCGGCATTGTTAGTCCATTTAAGCGTAATGGAATTAATATCCACTGCTTTTACCGACAATGCCGTGGGGTACTTTACATAAGGATTTCCTTTCTGAATACTGTTAATATATCGTTCAATATTCAGATAGCCACTTTCGTGTATTTGAGTTGCGTCGGCAGAATTTGTTTTATTTAAGCCATTAACATCTTCCCATGCATCGGGCATTCCATCTCCATCGGTATCGGGCAATTTGGGAGCTGCAAAAACATTCCCCACACTACCTGACAATCCCAGATCGGCTTCACCATTAACCAAGGCACCCATTGTCCCCAGTGAAGTAAGTTCACGAATGAGGTATTTGTCCACTTCGTCGCGTGCAGGCAATACTGCACCAACACTGTCTTTAATCCATTGATACGCCTGAACCGGTGAGAGTTGATTTGAGATTACAGGATGTGGTTTGGGAATTCCGCTGAAACCCGAATAACTGCTTACAAAAGTTGCAGGTCCGTAATCGTCGTTCACGGCAAGTCGTCCGTTTAATACGCCATCGGTGGTATAGTCTATATAATTATTGTTCTGATAAAGCTGAAAATTGGCATTTGCACGTACAAAAGCTTCCGTTCCTCCGGTGGAAGGACCTTTAACGAAATAATTGTTCTCAATGGTTGCCCACGATGTGCCTTCAGAATCGCCCAGAATATATCCGCCACCCGAACCCCAGTTGTAAACCACATTGTTTACATACTGATTCAGTCCTTTCACTTTAGGATTACGTGTTTTATTATCGATATAAAGATTTTTATATAATGTAACTCCTCCATTGGTTTGTATCAATCCGCCCGCTGAGTGGGTCATAATTCCCTGCCCGATAATGGAATTCTGAATCGTAATATTTGCAGGTTCAGTTCCTTTGCTGTCCCAACTGATAGAGAAAGTTTCGTCGAGTCCCCAGGTAAAAGAGCAATGGTCAAAAATCATGTCCGTTCCATTTGAAATGCCGGCAGCATCTTTCCCCGAATCGCCTTTTGTCCCCATACGGAAGCGCATGTGCCTTACTATAACATCTTTAGCGCCTGAGAAAGAAACGCCGTTTCCGTAAACAACTACGCCATCGCCCGGAGCAGTTTGTCCGGCAACGGTAATGTTGCTTGAGAATACAATTCGCGAGCTAATATTGATAACACCGGCCACATCGAAAACTACAATACGGTTCGGTTGACTTACTGCATCGCGAAGCGAACCCGCTCCTGCATCGTTCAGATTGGTAACCCGATATACTGTAGGAGAAGTGGCAGCACGCGCTCCTCTGGCAAATTTCCCAAAACCTTCTGCGCCCGGGAAAGCAGGAAGTTGTGCTTGTAAAATGCGAGTTGTAAGTAAAAGAATTACCAGCAAAGAGAGATTTATTTTCATAACAATTATTTTTACTTGATTGCAATTTTAAAACTAAAGGCTGCCTGTAGAAGTAAACAGACAGCCTTTAGTTTTTTAATTTCAAAATTTATTTCAGCATAATTTTTTGCATTTCAGTACCTGTACCAGTTTTAATTCTTGCGTAATAAACGCCTGATGGTAAATGCGATAAATCGAACGAAACGGAACCTGTTTTTACCGAACGGTTTTCGATAATTTGTCCTTGCAAACTGATAATTTCAATTGCATTGATAGTAGTTCCTTCACTATTGAAAGTTAACATGCCTGAAGTAGGATTAGGGAAAACCTTTACAGAATTATTTATAACATTTTTCACCCCTGAACCAACTTTAGCTTTCACAATTACTTTGTAGTTTACAATTTCACCCTCGGTTTTGAAAACAGTAACAGCAGTAGAGTCGGCATTGGTTTGAGTTACCACTTTAGTTGTATGTGTAAATTCTTCCTGATCAACTTTTATCGTATCATATTTAGCTTCTACACTCCATGTAATTCCCTGAATTTGAGGGAATTCAATGTCAAAGTCGGCGGAAGCGGCATCTACAGTGCGCGTCTTGATAATTTCAAATTTATCTCCATCGTTAATGGTAGCGCCCTGTTTGGCTACAATTTTAATTTTTGGTTTGCCAATAGCGGTAGTATCAGGCCCGAATTTCAGTTTGCCGCTTGCAATAACTTTGTCGTAGGAGCGGGAGGATTCAATTTCGAATTCAGCAACAGAACCGGCATGTAAATTCAGGTTAAAGGCTCTGTTACCACCGTTGCGGTAAGTAAAAGTGGTTGGTGCGCCCGATGTATTGTTATATGTGAACGAATAACCCACCGGAATGTCATATTTACTGAGCGGATTCAATGCAAGAGAGTCGGATATCAATAATGTTCCGATGCCATTATTACCCGGTTTCAGTCGGCCAAACACATCTAAATTACCCTGAATGCGTCCGGTACCACCCACTGTACCGCGTTGTTTTACAAGTACGCTGTTACCGGCCGATCCACGATAGGTACCGCGCCAAACTTCATCGCTGAAATTAAGTGTTCCATCAATTATTACTACACCGCCAATAATGTTGTTATTGTGGTGTGTAAGTGTATAAGTACCTGTACCGGTTTTGTAAAAAGCAACTTTATTGTAACTTTTCTTTACGCCGTTACATTCGGCAATTTTTCCTCTGTATATTACATCAGTATTAAGTCCGCCTACAAAATATTTGATGTTCGGAGTTGTTGACTCCTTGTAATATCCTGCCAAAATTGTTGTACTGTCCTCTGAAATCAATTCACCAATTGCATAAGCCCGCGAACCCGATTCAGAAACAAGTTGCACTTTGCGACCTAGTGTAAGGCGACGGTTGTAAAATGTAGAATCGATATTTTGTCCATCCAGTGTATCCTTGAAAGTTTTGTTGGTGTTCAGCACAAGGCCTCTGAATCCGGGATTAACTCCGCTCATAACGTATTCTTCCACTCTGACATTGCCTGTAAAATTGCTCCAGTCGGGTTGTACATTTTTCTGACCGAGATATGTTCTTTCACCTCCGGCAAATATTGTAAGGTCACCTGAGCCGGTTATCGGACTACTGAAATAGGTGTATCTTGAACACTCAATGGTCCCTGTTTTACCTGCCGGAATTTCAATCGGAACTGTAATGCTCGGATAGTTACTGCTACTTGTAGTGGCAAAATTGGCGATACCGCCTTCCAGAACAAGTTTTGTTCCGAAAATATTTGGTGTGGTTTGTTTTTCCATCATCAGTTTACCGTTTCTTATTATGGTTCCTCCTGTCATTAGGTTGGGTAAATCCATTACAAATAATCCGGTTCCATCTTTAATGAGTCTTCCTGTACCTTTTAGCGTATCGGTAGTGCCAACACGACGAAGCACATAAGTTTTAGTAGCATTTATATTAACATCGTCCACTGTTACCACTCCAGAAAGTTTGATAGTGTCAGATCCTTCAATAGATGTGTCATCGAAAATGGCAGTAGCACCTTCGGTGAAAGTTTTGGGTAGCGGAATTGGGAATGCTGGATCTAACCAGTTGGCTGTACTGTAATCCCAAACCTGATCGGTTTGCACTCCATACCACTTGAATGATAAAGGTGCTGTTTGGGCCATTAATGAAGAAACAGCAAAAATAATTGCTATTAAAAAAGTAATTTTTTTCATGATACTTAAATTAAACTTTGAAAAACTATGATTCAGACCACAAATTAAATGAACATCTTTTTAAAAGTGTATAACAATTTTGACGCTATTACTTTGTGTTTTGATATTTGAATAACGAGTAATTTGTTTTTTTGTAATCAAATATGGTACAGCGCTACATAAAATTGTTTTTTTTATGGTGTCAAATACTTTCGAGTGTTAAATACATTTATTCAACTTTCGCAAGCGCTATTTAACCCGCTTGCAGTAGGTTTTTAAAATTTAAGTATTTTGTAAGTTTTTCATTTTCAGAGAATATTTTCTCCATTGACATTTCGGTTTCTATGTTGAGTATTTCGGACAATTCGGCAATTAGTTCAATGATTAGTAGCCATATTTGCTCTGATATGGTGCGTTTTAATGCATCTTTTTGCGTTGCTCTAAAAAGTTCGCCCAGTGTTTCGTAATCGTTGAACCGTTTTACAACCGAAAGCAGGTTATATTGTAGCATACAAAGCGTTGTGGCTGCAATTTGAGCATCGAAATCTTGAGCCTGACATTTTCCTAAGCCAAGGTGTTGTTTGCTTTCTTTGAACAACACTTCTACCGACCATCGGGTTGAGTAGATTTTATAGGCTTGTTCGAAAGTCAGTTCTGTGTTGGTTGTCATTATGCCGTTCCAATTGCCTTTTTTAGAGGATTTGCAGAAAAACAGTTTTACCTGTATCCCTTTAAAATCAACAATTGTTTCGGTGTAATAACACCCGATTTGTTTTAACGTTTGGTCATTCTTTTGCGACGAAGCACATCAACTATTTCTTTAGCTGTTAAGCATTTATCGAAAATGTTGTAACGTGTTTTACCCATTTTAATCATTCCAATAAAGTGGCACTTAATACGGCGTGAAACAATGAATTTAACCAATTCAAAGCAAGTAAACCAACTGTCGGTTAGAACGTAATCGAAGCGGATACCTTTTGTTATTGCAAGGCGAATCATGTTAATCATGGATTCTATCTTCGTCAAAAAATAATCGTCCGTACGCTCACTGCCTTTGCTTGACTTATCGCGTTTCTTGCTGTAACGTTTTTTGCTTTGTGCCGGAGTTAATCCATAAGGCTTGTTCTGGTTTTTCCCTTTTTCGCCATGCAGGCTAAAGTCTAACGAATAGAAGCTTTTTCCATCGTGGTAACTTTCAGCGAATTTACCAAATTAATAAGCTGTTATTTTTTTTAAAATCAGCAAGCTATTTTACTTGCGAAAGTTCAATTAATATATTTAAAGATTTTTGCTTAGCTCTATATCACGCAGAATTAATTTCAGTATTAAATAATCAAATTTGTATGAAAATTTTAAAAGTGATTTAATTCTTGTGATTTTGCATTTGATTTTAAACAAAATATTAAGCATTTTTTTATCCACAGAAAATAATATTGATATTTATAAATTATTCAACTTTCGCATGTTTAAATCATTGATATTATTGTGTTTATAATCACGCTTTGAATTTTCTACTTGCACTGAACTGTTCCCCTCTTAAAATTATTATTCCTTTTTCTTTCTCATTGAGGAGAAAGTGCCCAAAGGGCGATAGAGGTGGAGAGGGTTTAGGTGAGAGGTCGTGCCATAAAAATTTTATAAAAATGTTTTTTTATAACCAACAGATAATCAATAATTTAAAATTTGCATGATTCAGTATTTCAACCATTTATCAACTTGCGAAAGATCAGTAAATTACAACCAAAGAAAAGAAATTTCTGTTTTTTAAAAATTAAATTGTCAGGTAATAGAAAAGTATTATTTTTGCAAGTTATTTGTAATATAGATTTTAAATATTGTAGCCGTGTTTAAAGATAAAACCATAGTTTACACTTCCGGAACATTTGATATGTTTCATTATAATCATTTGAGAATGATTAATTATGCAAGAAGCCTGGCTGATATATTAATAGTAGGAGTCAGTACTGATGAGTTGGTAATGTCATATAAAGATAAGCCAATCATACCATTTACTGAAAGGCTTCAAATAATTGAAGCATTAAAAACCCCCGACATTGTTATTCCACAACACACGCTTGACCATACTGAAATAGTAAAAAAACTGAATATTGATGCTTTTGTTGTGGGCGACGACTGGTATGGGAAATATGATTATTTAAAAGAACTGGGAGTAGAAGTTTTTTATTTTCCTTATGGGAATGGAGTTTCATCTACCAAAATTAAAAAATCAATTCACGATTCGTACGAAAAAGTTTTACAATCGCAAAGAGAAAGAAAACCTGTAGAAGTAAAAAAATAGAATATAAAATTTCACCAAATGCATAAATATGTATTTATTACAGGTGGAACTAAAGGCATTGGTTATGCAATAGCCAAAAAGCTCGCCAAATCGGGATATAATCTTATTCTTACTTACAATTCAGATGAAAATGCAGCCACTAAGGCGCAACATCTCCTTAAAAAAATTGGTTCAACTGAAATCCATATTTTGCAGGCTGATATTACAAAAAAGGAATCGATTTCCTTTATCGATTCTTTTTTAACTGAACATGATATTTTTCTTTATTCGCTGATTTTCAATGCCGGAATTACTTGTCGCTCTCCTTTCGAACAAATGAGTATGGAAGAATGGGAAAATGTTTTTTTCGGCAATATTCACTTCCCTGTTTTTTTGCTGCAGCGAATTTTAAATCGGATTGAAAGTGGTGGTAATGTTTTATTTACCGGTTCACTTATGGGTATTTATGCTCATTCGGTGTCGTTAGCCTACGGCGTTACAAAATCCGGAGTTCATTCGCTAGTAAAAAATTTAGTAAAATTTTTACAGCCTTACAATATTCGGGTAAATGCTGTAGCACCGGGATTTGTAGATACCGAATGGCAAAAAAACAAACCAACCGAAATCAGGAAAAATATCGAAAACAAAATTGCATTGGGACGCTTTTGTTCTCCCGATGAACTTTCGGAAACTTATCAGATGTTAATAGAAAACAGGTATTTCAATGGCGAAATAATTGTTATGAGTGGGGGTTATTCTTATCAATGAAAAATTATGAATGCAAAAATTGAATCTTCGTTAAAATCAATAGAAACAGAAAATTATATTGATAGAGTATTTTATCGTCCTATTGGATATGTGATAGCCAAAGCACTAACTAAAACGGGTATTACTCCCAATATGGTAACCATATTTTCTATTTTTGTGGGCTCGGGTGCCGGTATATGTTTTTTCTTTCCTTATTCATTAAAATATGCGTTGTTGGGAATCATGTTTCTGGTAGTGGCTAATATCCTTGATTGTGTCGATGGCCAGTTAGCCCGAATGACAGGAATAAAATCGGAAATAGGCAGAATTCTGGATGGTTTTGCCGGCGATGTCTGGTTTTTTTTCATTTATCTTGCCTTAATTTTTCGTTCAATTAGTTATTTTGAATCCGTCCCTTATATTTCATTTATAGTGTGGGCTATAGCTTTATGGACTGCTTATAACCATGTAAATCAAGCGGGAGTTGTTGATTATTATAAAACACTTCACTTGTTTTTTATCAGCAAAGAAAAAGGAAAAGAATTTGAATCATCGGAGACTGTGAAAGCTCGTATGGCGCAAATGCCAAACGGAATTAATAAATTTTTCTCATGGTTTTACTTATCGTACACAAAAAATCAGGAGCGACAAACGCCTGAATTGCAGAAAATGCTTCATAGGTTCAAAGAAAAATATGGTAACGAATTGCCCGATGATATACGTCTTGCATTCAGGGCAAAAAGCGTAAAACTTATGCCCTTGTTAGACTTTTTAACTTTTAATGCACGTACCATATTTTTATTTGCAACAGTACTTTTTAATGTGGTATGGGTTTATTTTTTTTGGGAAATTGTGGTACTCACAATAATTAAAAAAATTGCCATAAAAAAACACGAGAATTTTTGCAAAACCTTTGAATAAAATAGCTTTGTATGTCCAGTAAAATAAAAAAATACCGCGATTATTTTTTTGCGCTCGGTGTGGCAATATTATTTTTTATGGCATACAAACTGGGTATTACCACAATTTTGAATAATATGCGGTTAACCGGTTGGTGGTTTGTGGCAATTTTCGGCATTTGGATTCTGGTTTATTACACTAACGCTTTGTCGCTTGCAGTAATTATTAATGTAACTGATAATAAATCAAATAAAACAAGGATCTGGCATTTATTCAAGCTCACCGTAAGTGCTTATGCCATCAATTATATTACTCCCTTGGGAATAGGTGGCGAACCTTATAAAATTTTGGAGCTAAAGCAGGATTTGGGCACTCACAAAGCTACATCTTCAGTTCTGCTGTATGTAATGATGCATTATGTTTCGCATTTTATATTCTGGTTTCTTTCCGTTCCGTTATTTATTACCATTGTACCGGTAATACCTGCATCAATCAAAATTGTGCTATGGTCCATCATTGTTGGTTCGGTTATCCTTATTTATTCAGGTTTCAGGGTATATAAAAAAGGTATTATTGGCAAAGCAATTTCGCTGGGATGCCGATTTCCTTTTTTTGGGAAAAAAATCCGGATTTTCAAAGAAAAAAATGCCGCACATATCGATGAAATGGATTTTCTCATTGCCGACCTTTACAACAATAACAAGAAACAATTTTTCATTTCACTTGGTATCGAACTGCTTTCACGCTATATTTCGTGTCTCGAAGTTTATTTTATGATAATGCCAATGGGCTTTGATATTACTTACATCCAGTCTGTTCTGATAGTATCTTTTGCTACGCTTGTTGCTAATATTTTCTTTTTTTCTCCAATGCAAATGGGAGTTCGCGAAGGTGGTTTTGTGTTAGCTGTAAGTGCATTGGCAATTCCTTCAGGTTTGGGTATTCATATCGGTTTGTGCACTCGTATCCGCGAATTGTTTTGGATTATGATTGGTGTAGGCCTTACCAGGCTGAAAATAGGAACAAACGGGAAATGATTTTTCAAAATTCTTTTCCCGGAAGTCTTTATGCAATAGCGAACGGATGCTAAAACATAATATTTCAATTTAATCTTAAAAATGTGTTCTTTCCCCAAATATTCAACTAACTATTACATCATTTTTTAACTTCGTTTTTTTGAATTAAAACACAAATAATCAGTGTATTACAAAAACAGGGAATGTGTACGTTTTCTGATTTAATTCAACTCTCAGGATATAGGTACCCTGATTTATATCGCCTGTATAAATTTTATCACCAAAGGTTTCTTTTATCAGCGAGCCTGTAATCGAATAAAGTTTTAAATTTGAAACTTCACTGTAAACCCCTTTGATATGAATAAATGTCGAAGCCGGATTTGGATAAATGCTAATGTTATCAGCATTTGTATTTTTTACAGAAAGTACGGGTGCATCATACAAAAGCATGTTGTCAAGCAAAATTTCCGATTTAGCAGAAAAAAGATATTCGTTTTTGCGCTCAATTTTTAAACCTGTTAAAATCCACTCAGAAGGATTGCTCAAGCTGCTTAATTCCACTTCATGAAATTCCCACCCATAAAAATTCAAATCGCATAATTTCAGATATTGCACGTTCCCTTGCTTCGAAAACTGTAAACTTAGTTCGTTACCGGTAAGGTCGCCAAATATGTGCAAGCCTAAAACTTTATCGTTGTTCACGTTTAGGGGATTTAAAATTCCATACAATGCACTGCCATTATTGGCAGAAAATGAAGTAGTTATATTGTTTCCGTAAGTGCCGAAAAGTTTGGTTGAAGTAAGTGAAACCGAACCTGAAGCAATACCATAACTTCCATCGGGTATAAATTCAAAATTTACCTGTTCGAATGGCTGGATTAATTCCGGAAAGTTTTTCGCAACATCTGCTGCTTTAAATTTCAATTGAATCGGCTCAACTACTTTTAGTCCTTCATCGTCCATCACATCGCCATCAATTATAAGTGTATATTCTTTTCCAACAATTAAATAATTTAGTAAATTAAAATAACTTGAACCATAAGGCGCTATCACTGTATTATTCGTAACACTTCGGGTAACCTTTGTCAACGTTGAGTTTGTTTCATCGACCACTCTAATAGCAGTTGAAAGATTGGTGGTGTTCAGTTTCTTATCAAAAACAAGCCGAAAATACGGATTGTAGTAATATACATTTTTAGCGCCATCGAATGGATATACAGCAACGAGCGACAAGCGATTACGGCTTTTAGTGCGAAATTGGAAACTGAAATCGGAAGTCATACTCAGATTGTCAGGGTGCGAAGCTGATTTTTCAAGTGTAACCGTGTAAAGTGTATTTTTTTCGAGTGGTTTGTCCGGTGTAAAACGCAACCGGTAATTTGTATCTTCCCAAGTAAATTTACCTGCAACAGTAGGACTTATCCTGAACGCGTTTTCAACACTCTCGGTATCCATGTCCCAGTTAAATGTAAGCGTAATAGTTGTTGAAGCAATTACACTATCGGTAATTGCAACCTGTGGAGTGTAAGAAACAACTTGAGGAGGCGTATTCCGCACACGGTTCAATTTAAAACTAGCGTATGAAATTTTATCAGCCGTAACACTAACTTCCACTGTTTGGTCGTAAAAGCCTTCTTTCTGTGCTTTTACATGGTATATTCCCGGATTGAGGTTTTTAAAAACATACAAGCCGTTTTGCAAAATATCTACCGTATATTCTTCGCCGGTTTCAATCAATGTAACTTTGGCTCCGTTCAAAGGGAGCATTTCGTCCTGACCTTTAAGTTTGTAATAAGTAGTTTCGAGTTTAATGCGGCTGTCGCGAATCATTCCGGCAATATTTCCGGTAGGAATAGGTCCTCCATTGTAGTAAGTACAAAAAGATTTGTAAAAATTCCAGGCTTCCAGCCATTTATAGTCCATATTCATAAGCCGGTATGTTTCAGGAATATAGTCATGCATCGATCCTTCGGAAATAACTCCGGGAACTGTCAGACCACGTAATACGCCATAACCATCGCTCCAGCCCATAGCAATTCGGGCAAACGTTTTATCACCCGTAACACTATACCCCGATGACCATGTATTTAACTGATTTGCGTAAAGATTTTTTGCTATTTCAGTGCTGATTGCACGGCTTTTATCAGATAATAATTTCTGAGCCGGATTGTTTGGGTTAAAATTCGGATATATGTTTGTGTCAGTCAGATCAGCACCGTAATGAATCATCAATACATAGTTGGCAATACCATTCCCCGCATTGCTGTGAATGGATAGCATAAAATCGGCGTTGGATTGATTGGCAATGGCAACAATCTGGCTCAAAGGTAAATCATCCGCTGTTGTATTGGTTGTGCGGGTTATGATTGTGGTAGCGCCCGCAGCATCGAGCATTGATTTTAACTGTAATCCCTTATCAAGATTGCTTTTCGATTCCCAAAAACCGTTCTGATTTCCTGATGCAAAAGGAGCAATAACGACATTCCGGTCATCGCTATCGTAACCTCCATGACCGGGATTAATACAAATCTTTACACCTGTAAGGTTCTGGGCATTCAAATTTCCAAAAAGAAGGAATATAAAAAACGCCGATAATTTAAGCCTGTTCCACATGATTTATTTTATAGATATTTCTGCAATTCTCAGTTTCCCTTCTAATGTATTATAAGCAATTTTCGAAGCTTCGCCTGAAGCTGTTGGATACATGGCAATTTCAGTTGATTCGCTTATAACTGTTTTCGTTTTACCGTTTACTGAAATCATCACTACCTTCGAATTTGTAACAACATGACCATCGTCTTTGTCCTGCATGCCTACCACAAATTTATTATTATACCAAACCGGTGCATTCAGGTATCCTAATGTTGAAATAATCTTTCCTTCCAAATCGCAAATAAATGCGCCTTTACCTGCTGCTGTAAAAAGTATCATTTTTTCATCAGGCGAAATCGAAACCCATAGATATTTACTGTCGGGCTGATTCAGGGGATTTAAAATGGTAAATTGATTGTTTTTGTAGAGATAAATTTTTAAATCCTGATTGTTAACATAAACCGGAAAACTCTTAGTGGTTTTCCCAAAAGTTGATTTAATTAATTTCCGTTCGGCAGTAACAAGAAATCCGTTATGATAATTTTTAGCCTGTTTTACATCGCGTTTAGGCGAAAGCATCAATGTCCTTTTACTGTTTGATAAATTGAAGCTTTCGATAGCATCGAATTTTCTGTTCTGAATGTAGGAAGTTTTTCTATAAAATATACTTGAATTTTCATTGTCGAAAGTTGGCTCATAACCTGCTCCGGGTTGATCTGAAATTTCAGTTACGTTATTTTTCTTAAAATCATACATCCATAGTCCGTTGTAACTATCCGAAGTATAAAGCAGTTTGTCGCCTGTTCGGTTAAAAACCGGATAAAATGCTTTGGTTTCGGGTACTATATCGTATTGTTTCAGTACGGAAATTGTTTGTGCTTGAATCGTAAAACTTATGCCAACAAAAAGTAGAACAATAAATCGAAGTGTTTTCATACGCATTATATTTAATAAACAGTTGAAAATAAGATTATAAAATTACCAACTTGTGTGAAGATTGTTTTTTGCCCGATGTAATCTGAAGAACATAAGTACCGCTTGAAAGTTTTTCTGTATTTATGCTTATCACGTTTTGAATTGTTTTTTCAAATTGTTCGTTTACAATACATTGTCCTGATAAAGTGAAAAGTTTGACTGAAATATTTTCTGCCGAAAAATCATGGAGAACAATTTTAATTTCTTCGTTCTTTACGGGATTGGGAAAAACTTTCAATGTTGATGTTTCTGATAGCGAAGTACCTGAGATATCAACATTTTTATAGTAAAGAGCAATATCTTTCAATGCTAAAGTGTAAGATTGACCAATATTTAACGCTCCCAGATAAAAGTTCATATAGTTGAACCAAATAGGATAAATGGCTATGTCTTTAGTGTCGAATAATGTATTTAGTGCTAAGGTAATTTCTGTATCAGTATTTTTCTGAAAATTATTGAATTCTTTTATCAAAGTTTGTGATGAATTATTAGCTTTCATGCCTATAAGTAGACGGCTAATTTCGATATCGCTTGTATTAACAACAATTTTCATGGTATCGGGCAGGGAATAAAAGGGGAAATTACGTGTAAGTTTTATGTAAGGCGCTCTTGTTGAAGCAAAAACAAAATTAAATGCTTTCCCGTGGCTCCATGAAGTTGGTAAATTTTCGGAGTTGAACTGAGCATTCAAAGCTGTGGAAGCATCGGTTACCCAATCAGTAGTATCAAATTCACTGATAATTATTTTCCGCGAAGTAGGTATTTCTACGGTTACTAAAAGTGAATCTTTAAAATCGCCTAAAGAACCGACAACGTAAGTTTTACCGTTTTTCAAACCTTTTATTATACCATTTTTGACTGAACAAATCGAAGGGTCTCTTGCAATCCAGTTTAAAGCGGCAGGTAATACTTCCATGGTATTCAACCCGATCACACTTTGAACCTGTACGGGATATTCTTTGTTGTTGTCAACAAGAACTGAATCCAATCGCATAGAAATCTGTGCTGATGTAACTAATTCAACCTTGAATTGAGTTGAAATATTTTGGTAGGTTGCAGTTACATTGCCACCCTCACTGCCCGATGCAACAAAACTACCATCAGGTGCAATTTCTCCAACTTGTGCGTTACAGCTTAGGGTAACACCCTGCAAATCTTTATTTATCAAAACGCCATACTGATTATAAGCTAAAAATTTTGGTATGAAAACGCCAAACTTTGGTAATTTTATCGTTGAATTATAGGCTTTTATTTCAGCGATTGTATTATCGGTTGGCGCCGACGAAACGGCAAAAATACCATTAGCCACTGCTCGTTCAGTTCCATCGCTGGGGGTATTCATTGGTCCGAATTCTTTCACATACATGCAGCTCGACCCTCCGCCATCCATATTGAAAGCAGTATAAGCTCCGGCTGATTGCATAAGCTGTGCCAACTGCTTAGTGGTTACTCCAGCCGAAACTCCGCGACCATCCACCACACAGAATATAATTTTTTTCTTATCCTGCGAAAACCCAACTCCGGTTCTCGGATGTAATTCGTTCCATATATCGGATTGTTCGACAATACCGTTTTTCAACATTGGAGCACGGCTTTCGCCACCAACCACATTACTAAACGAAGCTGCAACTCCATCGAGCAACATGCTAAATTCAAGATTCAGTTCATCGTTTAAAGCTAAGGTATTCAACAATACTTGGGATGTTCCATGCCCTGAAAGTACTGCATAACCGGCCGGAATTGCCATATTACCTTTGTTTACTTCAATTTTTACAACTTTTGCTTTTATGGTTTTGTTAACACCCCACTTCTCACCATCGGCAAGTTGAAGCAATACTTCCGTGCCGTAAGCATTTGTACGTGTTACTTTACCATTATGTTGATTAAAAAGGACGAGTTGATTGGTTTCTCGTAAATGATTTACCCGATTTACTGTCCAGATATCGGTACCTTTTTTAACTTTTATATTGTAAGTCAAAACACCTATTCCAGGTATATTTTGTTCATCAAAAGCAATTGATTTCCAACTTCCTGTTGGCGGAGTTGCTATTTGCCCATCAATCATGGTACAGCCAATAGGTAAACCAACATAGCCGGTAGTATTGTAAAAATCGCCGTTTGTTCCGGCAAAATATACCGCGCCTTCTTTCGACTTGCGTTTTGCCATTGCCGAAGGTTGTTCGCCGGTGTAAATAGAGTCGCGCCCCAGCACCGTTTTGAAATTCAGATAAGGATTATTCAAATCAGCTTTGAGGAAAAATACATCTAATCTTTTGGATGCTTGCAGTCGGAGTGATGTGTAAGTTGTGCCAGGTCCCACTTTATAAAATGCCAATGTGTCGACAGAATAATTTACACCATCGATAGTTAAAACATCTGCTGAAAAAACGTATAAATTGCAAAAAACAAGTAATAGAAGCGTAATTTTTTTCATAACAGAATTGTCATTTAAGCACAAAGACACAGAGCTACAGAGTAAAAATTACTTTGCATCTCTGTGTCTTTGTGGCAAAAAGTTGTTAATTTACTGCAACTTTCTGAATTTTACGATTGCCTTCCTGATCGGTTATATTGACAATATAAATTCCTTTGGTTGAAGGAGCGGCAACAAAACTGATATTTTTTGCGGAAGCAATTTTTTGTCCTGATACACTGTATAGTTCTAATGAAGCAACTTCTTCCGAAAGCTGTATTCTGTTATTTTCAACGGAGATAATAACATATGATTCATTAAGCGGAAGAACTCCCAGAGCCGGAGCAGCAGTATCGAATTCATACATCCCATATCCATTTTCACCGGTATAAACATAGATATTTGCTTTTGTACCATTAACTTCTACGCAAGGCATGGCAGTGCGGTAAGCATTTGAAGCAGCTCCCATTCCGGCTTGCGGGAATGTCCATAAACAGGTTAGACCAGAAAATGCTTTGTTGGCATCTTTAAATTGGAATAAACGGAAAGTGGAAGGCGGTGTGGCTGCTGTATTTGAAGCTGCCATAACAATAAAATATTTTCCGGCTACTTCAAATTCGCACAGTCCGTTATGACCCTGATTCATTGACCATATAGTTTTAGGAGTTGCTGCGGGGGCAGTAACTGAATCTTTTATACTATTTGGTAAAGTTGCTTTAAATCCATCGACAACGTTTCCTTCTTTATCACAGAGAACAGGAAAGGTTGCATTACCATCAACATAAAAATAATTTTCGTCTAATGGAAAAACCTGTGGGGCTGTACCAAGATTTGCCAAACCAGCCAGATCGGCACCGGTTGCAGCAGAATTATCTAGTTCGATTAGAGCCGGAGGAGCAGCTACACCATTGGTGATAATCCATTTGTATACTTCCATGGCTGTTGCTGAAGCATTTGCTGCAAGTATAACAGCATTTTTAGTAACATCACCCCAAACGCCAAAAGCATCGAAACGCATGGTAGTTGCAGCAGGATAAAGTGTTGCCAAATCAGGTTGATCTATTACCAGTGTTCCTGTTCCGTCTGTCAGATTAACTTTCCAAACCTGAAAACGACCTGCATTTGAAGTGATTAAATTTCCTAAAAGAACATTCCCGGCATTGTCAATTTTGATATCGTTATGGGTTAATGTGCCTGCCGTCCAAAGACTGTCTGCGGTGTTAGCCTTATTTCTTCCCATATATGTAAAAAGGTTGCTCGCTAATGTTATCGGAGTTTCTCTTTCACCGGTTAACCCGTTTACAACTTCGATGCGCTTTTTATCTCTGTTAATAAACAGCATCTTCCCGTTTTTTACAGCCATACCACGTACATAATTGGTTGGTCCGATAAAATCTGCTGCCACATTGTAGTTGTTTAATTTGTTCGAATACAGCCATTTGTTGGTTAACGCCATTTCGTTGTTTGCACCTCTGCGGGTATAAACTGCAGGATCGACAGAAACCGGAGCTTGTGCTAAAAGCTCACCGGCAAAAAGGGTACTTACTAAAAGTACCATTCCAAAAAGTAAATTTTTTTTCATGATTCAATAAATTTTTAGTGAATAAATTGTTAGTTATTTGATTATTTTGTAAGAAATTGTTTTGTTATCTGATGTCAATGATAAAATATATGCTCCATTCGGAATTTTATTGTTATCTAAAAAAATTGTATTTACTCCGGACAGAATGGTTATATCCTTGTTCATGAGCAAACTTCCTGTTATTATACTAAGTTGAACCCGGGCGGTAAACGAATCATTCGAAATCAGGATTAATGTATTGTTCCCTGTATCGTCTATTTTAAAATAACATTTCAAACCATTGTTTTCTAACGATGAAATTGCCGTATTGTCAGTTAAAGTTATTGTTACAGCGGTCGATGGATCTGTCATGCCATTATTCGTGAGTGCTCTGACACGAACATAATAGGTTGCGGGAGTTAAAGCATCGTAAGTTGTACAATAAGTAACGGCATCTAAAGTTTTTAATGTAGTGCCACGAGCAGGAAAAGTCGGGTCTTTCGAAAGTTCAGTTCTGAAACCATTAGACGCTTGCTGTGCCCAACACATTTCAATACTTGTTCCAATTAGAGTTTCTCCACTTATTGGTTTTGTTAGCTGGGGAACAGGAATAAATGTTTCTTGTGTAGTGAACATAACCACTTCTGAAGTAGATTGAACAATGCCATCGGTAACACTTACCCGAACATAGTAATTGGTACTCGATAGTAATGTTCCGGCAGTTAACGTAACAGAAGTGTTATTGGTAGTAAGTTTGAATACTTGTTTTGAAGCGCTAAAATCGGCAGCAGTAGATATTTCGATAGTGTAGGATGCAGTTGTGCTTACGTAGTCCCAACTGATAGTAGGAGTTAACGAAACAGCGCTCGCATTGTTTTGCGGATAAATAATGCCAAATTTATCAGTTTTAAATTTCTGACCGACCGACCACACATCCACTGCATTCGCTTTTCGGGTACGAACGCGCCAATAATATTCGGTATTGTCTTTCAGGTTGGTTTGCAAGCCTGAAAAAAACTGTGGGAGCACTGTCTCTCTTGAACAAACCAAATCGGTAAACTGAGCATCGCGCGCTACTTGCCATACGTAACTGTCAGCTCCTTCCACTGCGTCCCATTTGAATACGCAAGGAATCAGAGCAGTAGCATTAGAAGCAGGGAATGTTAAATTTGCAGCCACTGAGGCTGTTGTGTTTTCACCAAGAACCCGTGCTGAATATTCATTTTTGTATCTGTCAACTACTGAAACGGCAATTTTATGTGTTGAGGTAGAAATAGAAGTCGGCAAAGTGAATTGTTTGTTATAAACAAAACCCAGCAAATATTTTGATCCTGCAAAAACTCCGGCATCGTTTCTGTTTTCGTTCGGTATGGCATAAACAGCAAAAAGTACATTGGTTCCTGTATAAGTCCATGTGAGATTTTGACCGTTCACAGATAGATTTTCAACTAATGTTTGGTTGGATGTTTTTTTCCAACCGATAGCGGGACATAAACTCTGTTGAGTAAATCGGTTTTGTGTCAAATAGGTCGGGAAACCTGCCGTGTTCAAGAGTTTATCAGTAGCATAAAATACGGAACCAGGCGCATCGTTAATATCGCTGGTGCGGTTGTAATCTATTTGTAAAAGTACTTCAGAACCTGTAAAATTAGGAGCAGATGGAGCTTTTAATTTATTTAAAATTGATTTATTACGTAGAGCAGAAAGTTCAATAGTGGAAAATGCTTTATTTGTCAAATAATCTGTTTCTGTATCATTCGTTATATTTTGAGGAGCCGGTGTAGCAGCAGTTAAACTGGAAAGAGAATGACTTGAATAAAAATGTTTCCCAAAACGATTTGAGAGATTTGACCACCAGGGAGCCAGTTTGCCATAAGGATATGCACTGTAAGTTGTCCAGTAAAGTTGCGGAGAAACATAATCCACAGTTCCTTCTTCGAGCCAGGCTACAGGGTCGCAGTATATTTCTGCATACATGTTGCCTGTTGTTCCTACACCTGTAGGAAGTGGTATACCCCGTTGGGCGGCCACAGTGACATCAGTTGTCCATGTACCAAATGGTGAAACGCCAAATGTAACGAAAGGTTTTATTTTTTGAATTGTGTCGTAAACTGCTGCAATCATGCGGTTAACATTTTCACGACGCCAATCGCCAAGATTTTTGTTCGCCGGTTTGTATAACGCCTGTGCTGCTGCATCTAATGTTGAACTGGTTCCGCCATAAGCATAAAAATAGTCGTCGAAAACAATTCCATCAACATCATATTTGTTTACAATTTCACCAACTACTTTTTTTATTTGCAAAACAACTTCAGGTATACCCGGATTTAAAATTTTGGTATAGCTGTCATAAGCCAGCAACCAGTCGCGATGGGTGTTATAATAATCCGTAGATAATTCGCCATGTGTGGTCGATGATGTTGAATATCGATATGGATTTAACCATGCGTGAAGTTCTATTCCTCGTTTGTGAGCTTCTTCAATGGCAAAAGCCAATGGGTCATAACCGGGATCAGCGCCTCGTTCGCTGGAAATAAACTGGCTCCAGGGCTCATACGATGACTGATACATGGCATCGCACATGCTGCGTACCTGCATAAAAGCAGTGTTCATGTTGGCTGTTTTCAAACCATCCAGTATTTTTATCAAATCGTTTTTTTGTTGAAGAATCGCCGATTGGCGGGCAGCATCATTTGTTCCGGTTGCTTTTGGAACTGTTACCGATGGCCAATCAAGCCTCCAAACGGTGGTGAGCCACGTTGCCCTCATTTCGCGTTTGGGCGATTGAGCAAATGCTATTTGTATATAAAACAACAGCGCAAGAATGCCCCTTACCCCTAAAGGGGCACTGAAGATAGTTCGTTTATATATTTTTTTTATTCCCATTTTTTATCTCAAATATTGCGATTTCTTATTCCCCTTTAGGGGTTAGGGGCTCTTTTTTAAAATAATTTTGATTTTGTTTTATTAATTGCCACACCATACACTTCAATACCTTCAATCACATGTTCGATAAATCCTGTGGCAGGATTGTAACGCATTAATCCTGATTTTACGGTTGCATCAGCCGAACGAAGTCCAAAATAAACTGAACCATCATTTTCATCCAGTGCCATCTGGCATATTCCGATAAATTCACCTGATGAACCTTCACCTTTACCCGCTTCGGTTATTGGTGTAACGGTTTTTCCATTTGCTAATTTTAGTTTATACGGATTCAATTGATCTCGATTTTTTATGGCTTCCAATTGTGCCAGTGTACAGCGATAAACTCCTTCGTAACCGGTATCGTAAATACTGAAATAGATTACCTGGTTTTTAGCATCCCACACAAACGATTTGGGCGACATACCTTCGAGCACAACTCCTGATGTTGGTACAACGCCATTACCTGTTATGGGGTCTTTCAGAATATCAGCATCGGTAAAACGGAAAATTCCATTTCCGTTGAATGTTTTACACCAGTACCAAACATTATTAATTTTACCAAAACCTGCATTCATGGCGCCATAGCTTAAACCTTGTCCGTAATAGCCTAAAGTGGCATTCTGAACATAGTATGGGAAATCGCTTCTGTTTAGCGAACGGTTTCTTTCCGTGAGATTAATGGTGCAAATACCGGTATTTCTATCGGCAAAGAAAAGTCTTGAACCTTCGATGTACCCGTAAAATGGATCGTTGAATGCTTGTCCGGTATTTGTGAGCATAGTTTCAACCTTGCTGCCACTTTTTGAAATTACTGAAATACGACCATCGCCCTGATTTCCATCCGCATCGTTCACATAAGTAAACTGCCGTCCGGCATCCAATACATACAGCGATGTATCATTAAACAAAATATTCAATGGTTTTTGTCCGGATTTTACTCCCAAATCAAAGGGGAATATCTTCATTGATGCAGGAATATTGGTGGCTAATTTCAGTGCCATAATATTGGCTGATTTTACGGCATAATACAATGTTGGTACCGGTTGATTATAAGCTACAGGCACATTTAAAATGCCATCTTCAAGAACCCGACCACCTAATTTTACCTGTAAGCGAACTTTTTGCGAACCTACGTTACTGAATTTTATTTTTCCGGGATCTTTTCCTGAAAAAGTTTCTTTTGCCATGCCGTTCTCGTCGGTTGCGCCGGCAGGGAAAGTCCAGGTATATTCTTCAGTCAGGTTTTCAGGATTTGGCAATTCTACACCAAATTCAACGGCAGTAGATGCAACTTCACAAATACCTCCGGGAATCGGTTTTAGACTTAATATTGGTTTTATATCGCTAATTAGAATTTTCTCGGTTAAAAATCCGCCATCTGCAACTGTAAGTTTAACATTAAAAGTTCCCGCAAAAGTATACTTATGTGTAACTACATCGCCTTTAGCGGTAGTTCCATCACCAAAATCCCATGTGCATTCTCCTTTCGCAGCCGATTTACTTTCAAAACGAATGGTTGCGCCAACATAATAATCTAATTTATAGGCGTTGTCGGAAACTGAATATTCGAAAGCAACATCTTTGCTCGGTAACTCTTCTACAAGTGGCAGCATATCAACGCACGCGCTCACAGTAAAAAATAATGTAATTATGCTAATGTAATATCTTGATTTCATTTTACTCGGTATTTTATGGATTGGAATTAGTTTAATGAAATTTCTGAATTTAGTGAAATGCCTGCTACACCATTTTTATCCAAGGTTTTAATCAGTGCATTGATTTTATAGGAACGAATATATTCCACATCATAAACATTTGTTGATTTGTTGAAAATCAAATCAGAAAAGGGAATATTTTTATAAATGTCGATAATTGTCTGAGGTACAGGTGTATTTCCCTGCGAATCTTTTGGAAAATGATAAGTCCAGCCACCAGTATTTTCATTTTTGGTTGAATCCATATAAATTTTAAAATTATCCACAAGGTTGAGTCCGAGATACATTTTTTGAAAATCAGTTACTTTCATCAACTTAAAAAGACTATCTTTAAATTGTGTCATAAAGTTTGCTCCAAAGTACGCGATCATTTTACTTTCGTCGAATGTTGATGGTTTTACCCAACTGGTGGTTGCTAATGTGTTACTTGTCGGGAATGTCGACTTAAATGAATAAGCCCTAAGTGAGTCGCTCCAGTTTGCTTCCAAATGCGGGTATTCACTTACTTTTTGTGAAATGCGTTTCTGTATTGATTTTGAAGATGTTACACTATAATTGAAAGTTTGTGTCCATGGGCATGAAACTGCTTTGGATTCATCTTCAATTAGGTTATACCACACTTCCAAATGGTCAATTTGGGCTTTTCCGGTAGTATAATACTGTACTGTGAAAGGAACGTTCGAGCCGGCAGTAACCGTGCTGCTGCCTACTTCCCAATAAACATGAGGCGCCATTTCGCCTACCAATACAACCTTGTCTAAATTGTCGTTAATATCACAGGCAGTAAAAATGGTAGCAATCATTATAGCTGAAATATATATTATTCGTTTCATAAAAAATTCTGCTGTTTTATAGGTTAACTGTTTTTGATTTTCTCTAATTTCAATTGATAATAATTGTTATTTCCATGCTGTATCGTCAGCCACAGTTACTTTCGAGTTGTTTTTATAAGCCCAAATCATACGTTTTTTCAACCATTCGGGATTTTTGTAAGCGCCTAATCGTTCTAATTCCAACCGATTGTATTTATCTTCAGTTTCCGGGTCGTAGTTCAGTCTGGTTATCCATGCATTAGGTGAAAACTTTGCATTTGTGCCAAAATTGTCCGGTGTGCTCCAATAGGGTTCGTACAAATTGTAAGGACGTGTTAACGAGTATTCTAATTTATAATTTGATGCTGCAACACCATTCGTTCCATCATGGCAATTCGTTACTGTATAAACAAATACGCCATCATACGCTATTCCATTGGTTTTACTGCTATAGTTGTACCTGCGTACATCTGTCCATAATTCAGGTTGCATATACATGGCAACATATTTTTGCTGCATCAGGTCGGCAATGGTAAATACGGCTTCACCGGGAAGTTTTATTTCAAAAAACTTATTGTAGTAAGTAAGTTTTTGAGGCGTGTCAGTGGTTACACCAACTCTATCCATGTTCTTTTTGACCGCTTGAACTGTAGTGTTATAAGCAGCAGTTTTATCGCCTTTCCAGTATTGAGCTTCAGCTTTCATAAAAAGAAGTTCTTCTTCGGACATCAACATTATATAACCATTATTTTTGGTGTAAGGGTTTTTACCATTACTGGCATACAAATCGGGATAGTAGGTTATTTTCATGGAAGTAGCCATTCCGATATTGTTTTCTAAATAGCGTATAATCATCAAACTTTTATCGTCAATACGTGGTGTCATAAGTTCCACAGCACGAGGATCAAGCGCATAACCTCTTGAAGTACGGATGTTAGGATAAGCGCCCATTAAAGCGTACGCAAGGAATTTCGAAGGAATAGCTTCTGTAAGCAGATTTTCGCGAGCTTGTGCCCAACCTAAATTTAGTTTCGGCTGTGCAGGTCCCCATGGACAGTTTTTTTCAGTTGAGCCACCATCGTATTTGTATAGCGCATCCTGATATGAAGGATCGTTTAATGCAGCATCAACAGCCGTAATTATCTGATCGCAGGCAGCTGGTGTATTATCCCAGTTTGGTAGTTTACGCAGTAAAATTCTGGCTTTTAAAGCTTTTGTAAAAGCACGCCATTTGCCCAAATCGCCACCAAAAATGCGGTCCATTTTCAATGAGATGGGTTTGTTATTCGGATTGTTTACCCACGCTGGATCATCGTAAAGAGCAAGCAATTCATCCACTTCTTTGTTCATCCATTTGTAAATGTCTTCCTGTTTGTCGTAACTCGGAGAATTTGACTTATAAACTTGAGAATGTGGCATATCGCCAAATGCATCGGTGGTTAACAGTGTGGAATGCAATTTTATTGTACGTGCAATCAGAATAAAATTCTTTGAATCAATCTTTTCGGCTGCTGCAATCAGTGCATTTACATTAACGCCTATGTCGTAAAAATGACGACGCCATTGCGGATGCCGATTCATGGAGAGCATTTCCCACCCGGCTTTATAAGCATAAGCGCTTGTTTGGCTTCGACCACCTGTTGTAAGCGCCTGCGAGAGATATATTCCGTACTCGGCATGGTCGTAGCATATTTGCGAAGCATAAAAAACTACGATAGGTAATGATTGATCAACTGTTATCTCTGTAGGATTATCAACGCTGGTATTTACATCGAGCCATTCATCGCATGCAGTGAAAAATAAAACAGTTGTGATAATCAATAAGTATGATTTTATTTTTTGTGTTTTCATTTTTCAATTTGTAATTTAGAAGTTAGCACTCAAGGTAAAATTAATTCCTCTTGTCGAGGGTATCGGATAATTGTCGATTCCCATACCACCGGTGCCTCCTGCCGATGTGTTCGCGTTGATTTGAGGATCGGAACCGGTATATTTTGTCAGAAGGAAAAGATTCGTTCCTGTTATAGAAGCGTTTAAACCTTTAAATACGCTTTTTTTGCTTAAAAGTTTTTTTAAATTGTAATTAAGCGTCACATAGCTCAATCGTATATAGGAACCATCTTCAATAAAGTTGGAACTTACACCGGCATACGATTCAGTAATAGTTTTGTAATCAAGAACGATGGGTGTTGTGTTTTTCGTGTAAGTACCATCACTTTGCTGTACCACTCCATCCCAAACTACCTGACGTCCGCGGTAAAATTCCAAATCCTTATGCTGTCCGGCCGACCATAATCCGCGTCCTGTTACATTTACAACATCACCGCCTTTTCGTCCATCAAGTAAAAAACTCAGCGTTACGTCTTTGTATTTTAACGAGGATGAAAGTCCTAACAGAAAATCGGGTTCGCGGTTACCGATTAAAACACTTTTCGTTGGATTAATTTTGGGCTTGCCATCCGTTCCTACGATAACTTGTCCATCTTCTGTTCTGAGGTAATCTTTACCGGAAATAGCTGTTGTTGAACCATTCAAATAGGCTGTCGGGAAAATATCGCCGTATTGTGTTCCCTGAAGTTCAACTATATCGTCAGGTAAATCAACCACTACGCCTCTGTTCATACCAAAGTTAAGATTTGCTGTCCAAAGCAAATTTTTATTTTTAAATATTTGTTGTTCCAATGTCCATTCTAATCCTGAATTTCGGATAGCGCCTTCGTTTCGTGTTTGCAAAATGAAGCCTGACGCAGGTGATACGCGTACGGTAACTATCTGGTTGTCAACAAAAGTTGAGTAGTATGCTATGTCTAATTTGGTTTTATTATCGAAAAATCGCAAATCAGCCCCTATTTCCCATGAATTCATAATTTCGGGGTATAAAATACCAGCCATCGATTTTGATGGATCTACCCCATAACCACCATCAGGTAAGGTTGGGTATTGAGTGTATTTGCGGTCGTAAAGGTAACGTGGAGCATCTTTCCCTGCATAGGCCCAGTTACCGCGAATTTTTCCGTATGTAAGTATTTTATTTTCAACTTTAAAAAGTTCAGTAAATATTAAACCGGCTGTAATTGATGGATAAAAGTAAGGGTTAAGTTCCTGTTTTATGGTCGATGACCAGTCCCATCGTCCGGTAACGCTTAAATTTGCGATACTTTTATAATCGGCTTTTAATTCAGAAAAAACAGCTGCATTTCGTTGTAAACCATGTCCGACGGTGGCATCCTGAACTTTCAAAACTTCATCAACATTCGACATGCTGTATATGCCGGGAATGATGAAATTACGTCCCGCAATTGATGATGATAATCCTTCGTACATTTTAATTTCGGAACCTGCCATTGCTTCAAAAGAAAAATCTCGTTGAATTTGAATTTTGTACGAAGCCATAGCCATTGCCGATAAAAGCCTTGTGTTGCTTTGTGAAAATGCATAGTTGCCCAGCAAATCTTTATCGATGCTTGCTAACTGTTTTTGTGTAAAATAAGGAAGGAGATTTTGTTCCGCAAGGTCTTTTGCATAAGTAGGACTATCCGGGTTTAATTCAGGCAGAATTACCGAATCGTCAAAACGGGGAACGGCATAACCATCATAAGAATAATTACTCTGGTCGTAACTTAATCTTCCGGTAAGTTCAAGATTTTTTATGGGTTTATAAGATAAACTTCCGTTTAATAAATTGCGGGTGGAGCGGTTTGTTCCGTTGTCTTTCATACGCGACCACATTGGACTAATTGGTGAATTTTCTTTTGCAGTTTCGCTCAGATAACGAAAACGAGGCCAGCCATTTTTCTCATAATCCATAATATTATCGTTTATTGGCCAGGTGTAAACCGATGAAATACTACCAGCGCCTCGCGATGTTGAGTTCATTACATCGATGGAGAAATTAGCCGTCAGTTTGTATGTAACATTATAGGTGCCTTTTAACTTTAATCCTGTTCGTTTTAAATAATCGTTTGGTACAATACCTTCGTTGCTTGAATAATTTGCCGAAGCAGTTGACAGAAATTTATCGGAACCTCCGCTTATACGCATATCGTATTTTTGATAAATTCCTGTTTGCAAATAATTTTTGATGTTATCATAAATTTTTT
Source organism: uncultured Paludibacter sp. (assembly GCA_964508285.1). GTDB lineage: Bacteria > Bacteroidota > Bacteroidia > Bacteroidales > Paludibacteraceae > Paludibacter. The sequence goes on along the minus strand of CAZDSY010000012.1, from coordinate 3,474 downwards.
CACCTTCCTGCAATGGAGGTCCCCAGCCTCCACCAGATAACGGTTTGTAAAATCCCAATGAGCCTGGTCCGAAAAGTTGTTGGATTTTTGGCAAACGTACAGGTTCGTCAATTTGAATTCCGGCGCTTACATCGGTAGTTATTTTTCCGGCTGTTCCCTGTTTGGTTGTAACCATTATTACACCGTTAGCTGCTTCCTGACCATAAAGCGCTGAGGCTGCTGCACCTTTTAGAACTGTTACATTTTCGATATCGTTTGGATTAATTAGTGCTGCGCTTGAACCTCCGCCTGATATTGGCATGCCATCAATAATGAATAGTGGTTCGTTATTTTGTTGACCATTTATGGATGAAATACCACGTAACAAGATTTGTGTTCCTGAATTTGGTGAACCTCCTGCATTAGTTACACTCACACCGGATACTTTACCCTGAAGAGAATTGACAAAGTTTGCCGATCTACTGTCGGTTAATGCATCAGAATTCATGCTTTGTACTGCAAAATTCAGTTTTTTCTTTTCCTGTTTTACTCCCATCGCTGTAACTATTACTTCGTCGATGGCAATTGAACTTGCTTTTAATGTAACATTTAGCTTATTAGAAGTAAAAACTTTCGTTTCTTTCGACTCGAGTCCCACATAACTGAAAACTAATGTAGCACCTGTTGAAACGGAGATAGTGTAATTCCCATCCAAATTGGTAATTGTACCATTGGTAGTACCTTTTTCTACTACTGAAGCGCCAATAATGGGTAAACCATCTTCGTTGGATGTTACTGTGCCTGTTATAGTGATTTTTTGCGCTGAAATAGCGAGGCTTAAAAGAGAAAAGACTGAGAATAATAGTATCTTTCTTTTCATACGCATTAGACTTTAAAAATTGCTGAATATAATTTACATATATATGTAAAATTTACTTTACAAAGGAATCGAAAATTATTTGAAAAAGGTTATATTAAATTATGTTTAATAACATAAAAAATCTGTTTTAAATACTTCAGGCATGTTTTTAAATATTTTTCGCAGCGTTGGACCTGTAAGCATCGACTGCTTTCTTTACTGAACCGTGAATAAGTAATAATGATTTTGCCTGTTCGTATGTTAGTTTTAATTCTTCAATTATCATACGTGTACCACGATCCACAAGTTTAGCATTTGTAAGTTGCATATTTACCATTTTATTCCCTTTTACACGTCCGAGTTTTATCATGGTAGTAGTGGTAATCATGTTTAGCACCAACTTTTGCGCAGTACCGGATTTTAGTCTTGTACTGCCCGTTACAAATTCCGGTCCTACGATTACTTCAATAGGAATTTCGGCTTCCTGTGCCACCGGCGAATCGGGATTACATGAAATAGACGCTGTCAGAATGTCGTTTTCGCGGGCTTTACGCAGCGCTCCGATTACGTAAGGAGTAGTGCCTGAGGCAGCAATTCCAATGAGTGTGTCGGTTTGATTAATATTGCGTTCCTGTAATTCTTCCCACCCTCGTTCGGTGTCGTCTTCGGCATTTTCAACGGGATTACGCAATGCATGATCGCCTCCTGCAATAAGACCAACCACCAAATGTGGAGGCATACCGAAGGTTGGAGGGATTTCCGATGCATCGAGAACACCTAACCGACCGCTGGTGCCTGCACCCATGTAAAATATCCGTCCGCCTTTTTTCATGCGTTCCACAATTTTCTCTACCAGCTTTTCGATTTGAGGAATAGCTTTTTCTACAGCAATAGGAACTTTTTTATCCTCATTGTTCATAGCATAAAGCAGTTCACCTACACTCTTTTTTTCTAAATTATCGTGCAGTGAATTTTGTTCGGTGATTTTTACAAATGCCATGTATATGAAATTAGAAAATAAAAATATAATTCAAAGAGCAATCTCCACGATTTGAGATATTACTTTTATAATAATACTAAACCGTATTTGTAGATTGATATATCATACAGTTGATTTATTTATAAATTCTCTTTTGACATATTAAAATATTGTTTGCAAAGATAAAAATTTTAATAAAAAAATGTGATATAAATTGGTTAAAAGTAAATATATTTATAAACTTAGTCATTCAAAAAAATATGTTCATTAAATATAAGTTGATTTATTTACTCAGATTAACTTTAAATATCACATATTCAAATACATATAATGTAATATTTATACTTATATGTTTATAAATGAAAATGTACTAAACCTTCCATTGGGTTTTTCGTTATACCAGCCATAAGAAGATTTCGTTCAGAACATACTATTTCGAGTGTATCTTTGAAATACCATGCAATCGAACCTATAAATCCAACTTTTATGTCATCTAACGGATATTGTAGGACATTTCGGGTAATAAAACTATCGAAAGCATCATAAACTAAATTGAAAACGTAGGGTTCTTCGATATGTTCAGCCAAAAACGGAGTAAATTGAGCTAAAAAACGATTTGGGAAAGGTTTTCGGTAAACATTTTCGAGTATTTCGGCAGCCGTGAAATTGTATTTGTTGAAAAACGCTGCTTTCAGATTTTCAGGAATCTGATTTTTGAGACAATCACCAACCAAAAGTTTTCCCAACACAGCGCCACTGCCTTCGTCGCCAAGAATAAAACCGAGTGGTGAAACATTTTGCTCAATTTCCTCGCCGTTGTAGTAACACGAATTTGATCCAGTGCCCAAAATGCAGGCAATGCCTTTTTCGTGACCAAGTAAGGCACGAGCAGCTCCCAACAAATCGCTTTCAACTTCGATTATTGCTTCTGCAAAAAAAGATTTAAGGGCATCGCTTACCGTTTTTTTCTTTTCAGGAAAAGAACAACCTGCACCATAAAAATGAATTTCTGATATTTTTTCGGGTTTGGCAATTTGAGCTAATAAACCAGTGTTTAGTTCTGATGCAATTTCAGATGTATTCTGATAAAACGGATTTATGCCGTTCGTAAATATTTCTTTTAGAAGCTTACGACTTTCAATTAAACTCCAGTGAGTTTTTGTTGAACCGCTGTCTGCAATTAATTTCATTTCTATAACTTAAATTTTTAAGGATTAAAAATACGCTATTGAAACTTCAAAGTAACTAAAGAAATATGAATAAAACAACATTATTATCATTGTAGCAACTGATTTTTTTATATTTTTACAGCTCAAAAACAGGCATTTGAGATTTGTAAAATTGGAACATTAAAGTATAGTTTTGCAAATAAATTACAATTCGATAGATAAAGATTTTGATTTGTTATATAAATTAATTTTTAGGCATTATAAAATGAAAAAAATAAATTGCTTTATTATTGGTTCTGAAATAGAAGAAGCTAAAATTTCCGTAAAAAATCTACAAACATCAGTTTTAATTAATGAAATATTTTTGCTTTCAAAAAGTGATGTGAACGAAATAATAGAAGGATGTGAAATAATTAAAGCTGATTCAGCTTCATCAACACAAACAATTCAACTCATTTCTGAAAATTCCGACGCAGACTTTACGCTCA
>CAZDSY010000011.1:0-38891 GCA_964508285.1 uncultured Paludibacter sp. | reverse complement strand
AAAATATGAGATTCTCAGGCATTTTCAATTTTTAAAGTTTCGGATAGTTGTGATGTTTAAATACAAAGTTTTTTAGGCAAAGCCTTATTATGTCCGAGAATAAAAAAATTGAAAAAAGAGTAAGACGCACTAAAATTGCTATTGAAAGAGACGTATTGAAAGCTGTGGATTCCCTTATAGAGGAAGTTGGGTTTAGTAATATAACTCTTACAGGAGTAGCAGAACGTGCAAAAATTGAACCGGCGGTTTTCTATCGTCGGTATGCAAATCTTGAAGAACTTTTCGATAAATATACCCATAAATACGACTATTGGTTTGGCGATATTTTGGAAAGTATTCCGAAAAATCTTTCGCAGGAAGAGGGCTTTTATTGGGTAATGGAAAAACTTATTGGTGCATTGTACTACAATAAAGGTATGCAACAATTGTTGAAGTGGGAACTTGTAGAGGATAATCAGATTACAAGACGTACGGCACGTTTGCGCGAGTCGATAAATGAGCCACTGATACGTTTGCTGGAATATAAATTTCAAGGGAGCGGGCTGGATATTAATGTGATAGCTGCCAATGTAATCGCAGGAATTTATTATTTGATATTACACCGTAAACGTTCAAAATTTTGTGATGTGGATTTTACAAGCAGGCAAGGAAAAGCCAGACTAAATAACGGCATAAAGCAATTGATAGATTTGCTATTTGAAAAAGTTGCTAATGAACAAAGAATTACGCAAATTGCAGAAAAACTTAAAGCAGAAGGTGTAAGCGAAGAAATAATTGCCCGTTGTGTTCATCGCAAATAGAATTTTAAAGTCATAGTATTTAAATAAAAAAGTCCAATACTGATTTTTGTATTGGACTTTTTTATTTTAAAAATAAGAAAAAAAATAATGTATAAAAAATTATAAATAACTAATATTTAAATATATATAATAAATTAATAATATTTTATAAGCTGAAGGTATTGTATAAAATAAATAAATAAATTATTTTTGCATGGGTATCATAAACTAAAATTTGTGATTTTTTAGATGTCAAATCTTACTTTAAAAATAAATAATCGCATTTATACCTTATGTTAGTTTTTCCATGTTTACAAACTCTTTGAAATTTCTTCGTGTAATCGGTTGTTAGTTGTTTTTAGAAAAAAGTCTGTCAAAAATCTGTTTTCTAGTCTGTATTTTTTAAGTAAAGGGTAGAAATTGCTACTTTCAACATTGAACTACTGATGAAATTTCAAAATCTTTTAAAACCAAATCTGTATAATTGCAGGTTTGGTTTTTTTAATTAATAGAAATTCAGTTGAATATGTAATGTATATCGGAATTGTTCATACTTTTATAATTACTTCACCGTGCAAAAAATTACATTGTCTTACAGTTGAAGAATGAATTCGCCAAAATTATGAATAACTTGTTCAACAAGTTTTAAATTCGTAATTTTGCGTTTAAAAAACACCAACAATGTATTCATCAAACTATCACAGTCACAGTATATTTTGTGATGGAAGAAGTTCCATGGAAGAATTTGTGCGTTTTGCAATTTCGGCAAATCTCCGTAAGTTTGGTTTCTCTTCGCATGCACCACTTCCATTTCATACAGCTTGGTCGATGAATTTGGATGACTTTGATGATTACCAACGAGAATTTATAAGACTTAAAGAAAAATATTCATCCCAAATTGAACTCTTTTTTGGTCTTGAGGCTGATTATATTGAAGGATGCGCCGATGTATATGACGATTTTTATACCAACAATACATTCGATTATCTTATAAGTTCTATTCATTATCTTGACCGTACCAGTGATAACAATTTCTGGAGTATCGATGGACCTTTTGATACATTTGCGAGAGGTTTAAACGAATTGCACAATGGAGATATATTTGAGGGTGTGTACCGGTTTTTCGAGGTTTCTAATCAAATGATAGAAAAAGGTGGTTTCGACATTGTTGGACATGTTGATAAAATAATGATGCATGCATTTAAATATCCTGAATTCAACATAACTAATCCCCGATATGTCAGTTTAGTGCATCAAACACTTGAAAATATTGCGCGTAAAGGACTTTTACTCGAGATTAACACAAAGTCTATGAAGGAGTTAAAATATACATTTCCGCATAGGAACTTTTTCCCGGTTATAAATGAGCTTAAGATTCCTTTGGTCTTGAGTTCTGATTGTCATTATCCCTACAAAGTTACTGAAGGATTTGCTGAAACAATAGTAGAACTGAAAAATGCGGGAATATCTGAACTTTATGAGCTTACAGGCCAGGATTGGATAGCTGTAAGAATCTGACAAATTTAAAAATAAACAACTTGTATAAAATTGCCATTATAGGACCTGAGTCCACAGGAAAATCTGAATTATCAAAACAACTGTCAGCCTATTACAATGTACCATGGGTGCCGGAATATGCACGGACATATATTGAAAATCTGCACAGACCATATAACTTTCGGGATGTTTGTCATATTGCCCGAACGCAAATAAAAGAACAAAATTTATATAAAAAACTGTCCGAAACGAAATTGATTTTTTTCGATACCGATTTAATCATTACAAAAGTATGGTTAGAGTACTGCTACAAAAATGTTCCCTTATTTGTTACAAAGCATCTCCAGAAAAAATATTTTGATCTCTATCTGCTTTGTGAACCTGATATCCCTTGGGAGCCTGATCCTGTAAGAGAACACGGTGATGACCGGCAGTATTTTTTCGAATGGTATCGGCGTGAAGCTGAACTTACAGGTATTCCTTTTGTTATAATTAACGGATTGGGTTCTAATCGAATTGAAAATGCAATTTCAGCCATAAAATCCAAATTAAAAATTTAGATTAATTCTGTTTATAAATAAATAAAAAATGAATAAAAAGACACTTGATACAATTAAGAAATTGGCTGACATAGATAGTTTTAAGGATATTTGCCATCAGCAAACGCAGAATTTTCCTATGCCATCGGTTGAGGTTCTTACTGAGATAGTACAACTTACCAGAGCGATCCTTTTTCCAGGATATTTTGGCGATGCAGATGTAAACTCACGAACCATGCTTTACCATATCGGTGTAAATATTGATCGTCTGCAGGTTTTACTTAAAATGCAAATAAAAGCAGGGCTTTGTTTTGAAAATCCGCTCGAAGCAACTTCTTGCAGCGATTTGGAACAAACTGTTGGAGAAATTGCTACAGGTTTTATCGTACAATTACCCGAAATCAGAAACAAATTGCGCACCGATGTTCTTGCTGCTTATAACGGAGACCCAGCTGCAAAAAGTTTTGGAGAAGTAATTTTCTGTTATCCAAGTATTCGTGCTATAAGTAATTACAGAATAGCGAATGCTTTACTTAAACTTGGTGTCCCACTCATTCCAAGAATTATTACAGAAATGGCACATTCCGAAACAGGTATCGACATTCATCCAGGTGCTTCGATTGGTGAATACTTTACAATTGATCACGGTACTGGCGTGGTAATTGGCGAAACGGCCGTTATTGGCAATAATGTTAAAATGTATCAGGGAGTTACGCTCGGAGCAAAAAGTTTTCCGCTCGATGAAAACGGCAACCCCATAAAAGGAATTCAACGTCACCCCCGTATCGGTAATAATGTAATTATTTATTCAAATTCTACCATTTTGGGAAATATCACTATTGGGGATGGAGCTATAATTGGTGGTAATATTTGGGTGGATGTAGATGTGCCTGCAGGAGCAAAACTGGTGCAAAGAAGATAGTTCTATTGTGCAAATGTGCATATGAGCCAATAAACTGCAGTTATTGAAAATTGTAAATGAATTAAAGGTAAATATATAGATGGAGTTTGAATTAATAGCAAAAACATTTAGCGGACTTGAAGAGGTGCTGGCTACAGAATTGACACGTCTTGGGGCAAATAATATACAGTTGCAACGTAGAGCGGTAAGTTTTACCGGCGATAAGAGGCTGATGTACAAGGCTAATATACATTTACGTACTGCCATAAGAATTTTGAAACCTGTAATGAATTTTAAAGCAACCAATGCTGATGAAGTTTACGATCAGGTGAAAAACTTCAATTGGGGTGAAATACTGGATTTGAACAAAACATTTGCCATCGATGCCACTGTTTATTCCGAAGAGTTTAAAAATTCGCGTTATGTAACATACAGAGTGAAAGATGCCATTGTTGACTGGTTTACAGAACGTTTTGATAAACGTCCATCGGTAAGAGCCGTTAAACCTGATATACTCATTAATGTTCATATTGCAGGTAACAGATGTACAGTTTCAATTGATAGTTCAGGAGAGTCATTACATAAACGTGGATACCGTATTTTGCAGAATGAAGCTCCTATCAGCGAAGCACTTGCTGCAGGCATGTTACTAATGGCCGGTTGGGATGGTAAGTCTGATTTTGTGGATCCTATGTGTGGTTCAGGCACTTTTTTGATAGAAGCAGCGTTGATTGCGCTAAATATTCCGCCGGGAATTTTTCGTCCCGAGTTTGGCTTTGAGAAGTGGAACGATTTTGATAAAGAGCTTTTCGATGCATTATATCACGATGATTCAGAGGAACGACCTTTCAGTTATAAAATTTATGGTTACGATATTTCGCACCGCGCTGTAAAAATTGCACAAGAAAATATAAATAGTGCAGGTTTGGGAAAATATATCGAAGTAAAACAAAAGGCAGTAAAAGACCTCGAAAATCCATCTAACAACTGCTTAATTGTTACCAATCCACCTTATGGCGAACGAATAACTTCGCCCGATATTTTTGGAATTTATGCTGATTTGGGTAGTACAATGAAACATAAATTCAATGGAAGTACATTTTGGGTTATCAGTTCGCACGAGGAGTGTCTGGCTAAAATTGGTATGAAACCTTCAAAGCGAGTTCCATTGCTTAACGGTGCTCTCGAATGTTGGTTTAATAAATACGAAGTGTTTGCCGGAAAACGCAAAGAGTTTCTCCGGAATAAGAACGTAAAGAAAGACAATTGAATTTTTATTATTAAGAGTTTGCAGATTCCGAAAAATAGCTTACTTTTGTACCCACAATTGCCCAGATGGCGGAATCGGTAGACGCGCTGGTCTCAAACACCAGTGGATTCACTTCCATGCCGGTTCGACCCCGGCTCTGGGTACGAAAAAACTCCTTGATTATCAAGGAGTTTTCTTTTTAGAAATATTGCTTTCATAAGCAGTCAGTTTATTTCACTTTCTGTTTTTTTTCTTCTTCTTTTGCTTTAATCCGTTTATACCATTCCTCACGCTCTTTTACTAAATCGTATCCGCGTTTGGATAGATAATTGTTGATTCTGCCTTTGTATTTACCGAAAACTTCGTGTTTTTTGTTCGAACTTTCAGCATCGAGCGCATACTCGCGAGCTTCTTTAAGCCACGCGAATATCTGTTTTTTCTCCTCATTCGTAAGCGTGGGAATCATATCGAGCGTTGAATTGTAAGTTACCATCAGCACCCCGAAAGTTATACCATCTTTTATTACATCAATTTGCGATTCATTCAAATACAGCGACAAATCAGAAGAAAATGCAAAATGAGAACGATATAATTCCGCATCTTTCATATTTTGAGCTGCTGTTTCCGCGTTACTTTTGTCTTCTTTTGTCATTCCGGAACGCTTGATACGTGCGAGCGTTGAATCACGTTTCTCGTAGATATCGTTTAGTTTGAAATAGCGGTTTGCTACAACATTAACTACATTATTGTAGGTTGCAGAATCATTCAATTCTAATTTGTCAACAATTTTTTTTGTGCGTTCTACAATGGTAGCCACATATTTCGGATCACGATTTTTAAAGTCGAGTTCCACTGCATTTACCACACTAACAGCGAAAATTATGTTAATAAAAACTACAAATAACCTCATTTTGTCCATTTGTAAATTGTAAATGAAAAATATCAAAGCAGTTTTCCTTTTTCCGCCAATGTATCGCGATTGTTTTTCAGGTTTGTCCAATCCACTTTCTTTTTCGGATTGATACCGTTGATATATTTTTCGATATTAGTATATCCATCGCCATTCATATCTTTCACAGCATCCGAAGGATCATTCGGATTTAATCCATATTTCTTTTCCCATGCATCGGGCATGCCATCTTTATCAGTATCAATATATGGTTCACCTTTGTATTCCGGATAGCCGCCAACCTGACGTATATCAGTTATTATGCCATATTTATAGGAATCTTTCGGTAAACGGCGATACTTGAACTGATAAAAATCGATGGTGTCCGATTCGGGAGTGTAATAAACTTTTCCTGTACGAACCTGTTCTATAATACGTTCGTCCACAATGTCACGTTTAGGAATATTTGCGCCAACGTTTTTCAGAACAAAGTCGTAAGCTTCTTTTGCTGAAGTTATTTTCATGTATGGCATTGGGAATGGCTCATTCCATTTCATTGCTGCAGTATATTTATCAGCATTCGGGAAATCTTCAACCTGTACGCCTCCATTCCAGTTGTCTTTTGTAACCGCATCGTTACCTTCCATAATATTACCATTACAATAAACTCTTCCGAAAACAAGGTAACCAAGTTTGCTTCGTCCCGATTCAGGTTTTACCATTCGGTATCCAACGGGCGAATCTTTAGGAGTCAACGGTCCCGGTTTATAATAATTATTGATAATATTGTAAAGCGCGGTATAATCACCACCGTCAACCGAACGATGTACCCAGTTGTAGATAACATTGTTTGCAAAATTGAAAACGCCGTTCCAGCCAATCGATGGATTGCGTCCGGCATTGTTTGCCCATAAGTTGCGCATAAACGAACAGTTTTCACCTCCAAGCGTACTTCCGAAAGCATGATTGTAGGTATCGAGCGCTTGCGCCGAAATTGTGTTTTGAATAGTTACGTTAACCGTAGGTAATTTTTTTTCTTTGCTGCCATCTTCAGGATCGAACATGTGGCGGTAAAACGAAATATTTTCATCCAAACCCCAGCTTGTAGAACAATGGTCGATGATAATATTACCAACAGGATTCCCGCCAAATGCATCATCGCGGCGTGTTACATCAGTTTCACCCCTACGGAAACGCATGTGACGAACAACCACATCGTGTGTGTTTACCCAAAACGATTCGCCTGCAACACAAACACCATCGCCTGGGGCGGTTTGTCCGGCAATAGTAATATATGGTGCATTTACAATTATCGGAGTTTCGAGTTTTATAATGCCGGCAACGTTAAAAACCACAATACGTGCACCGCCGGTTTCGCAGGCTTCACGCAATGTACCGGGACCACGGTCGGCAAGGCTGGAAACGGTTATAACTTTGCCTCCGCGACCGCCAAACGAGAACATTCCACCGCCTTCTGCACCTGGGAAAGCCGGAATTTTTGCTTGAGGTAAATCGGTAGGTCGGGCAGCCCACGGAATATACGGACGACCATTTAAAGCTTCCTTATTTATTATGAGTAAAGCTTTTTGGAAGGCTTCATCCGAACTTTTTTTCTCAGCAGCCAGTTTTTTGTTGGCTATTTCCTGCAATTCTTTGGGTACTTGCGGATATTGAGCGCTTAGTGTTGTTGCAGCCAAACTCACCAGAAGAAATAAAAAAATCTTTTGCATCACTTTTGCTTTTAAGAAAATAAATACTGTTTGTTTATTACTGATAATTTGACTTATAAATTGGCTTTTTGTACTCAAAAAAAAAGAAGTCAAAAGACTTTTTGACCTTCGACTTCGTACATTTTTTTCTTATAATAAACTGTTATTTAAGCAAATTATCAATCACTTTTACCATTTCGGCAAACTCTTCTGCGTTGAAAAGTCGGGTGAGCATCACAATTTTTCCTTTTTTATCGATAATCACATTGCGGGTTATTCCTGCTTTACGGTCGGCATAAAGCGCAAAAATATCGGCATTCGGGTCAAGTCCGATAGGGTAAGTGATGCCGGTAGTTTCGGCAAATTTAAGGACAGTTTCGAGTGGTTCATCGCGGTCGATGGCAAGCAGCGCAAAATTCGGGTTGCCTTTGTGTTTTTGCCATATATCACGTTCGATAAAAGGCATTTCCTTTCGGCAAACGCCACACCAACTGGCTGTAAACTGAAGCATTACAATTTTTCCGCGAAAGTCCGATAACTTCACGGTTTTCCCATTTGTAAGTTTCATGCTGAAATCCGGAGCTGTGTCGCCCACTTTAACAATATAGCCTCTGTCATCGGTTGTTTGTGCTGTTACAGAAGTAAAAACGAGCATTGAAACGATGAAGATATACGATTTGAATTGTTTCATAAGTTTGAAATTTTAATGTTTATGCAGTCTGAGTGCAAAAGTAGTTATTTTCTCATATTAATAAAGTTTGATAATAGAAAACTAACAAGAATCAATATTATAAGTGAAATCAGCATTAAACCAAAAATTTTTTTCTATCAAAAATAAATGATAACTCCAGAACACCCCCGGATTATTCCCTCTTTAGGGGGTTAGGGGGCAGACAATGGAGGGTTAAAAAAACAGCGATACTTCACAGTGTCGCTGTTTTTAGATTACGAGAATTTTTATTATGTACTGAAAAAACTGTTTATCTAATAAAGTAATTGTATTTGTTTGAACTTATTTTGATAATAAATAGCTCATTTGAGGGCAATTCTATTTGAGAATTCGTAACCTGTCCTTTGTAAAGCAGCGTTCCGTTTATTCTGAAAATCTGAATCATGTCGCCTTCGGTGAGGTTGATTAATTTATTCCCTGAACGATATGCTTTATTTTCAATCTGTTGATTATTTGTTGCGGTGTTATTTACTTTCTCAACTGTTAGTTTATCCATAAGGAAGTAAGTTGGTGTATTTATGCCCCATGCTCCTGTATCGGTCGATTCCATTGTGAATCGTATGTAATTTACATTTCCCAAAGCCGATAAATCCATCCATTCCCATGTGTCGTTTAATTTCCATTGGGTAGGATTTATCGAACGATAATCGGCAAGATAAAACTCAGATGTGCCTGTTACAGTTGTACCATCGGCTGCATAACCGGTTGCAATTAATTTGAAATAATCGCCATCGGCAAATTTACGTGTAAATGCATCACCATTTTTAATTGAATAATATGCCCAAGGAGAATTGTTTACATAAACACCTACGGGTTTGTATGTTTTATTGTCGGTAAATTCAATATAATTTGAGGTCTCGGATATTTCTGTAGTAAACGGATCGCCGTATTGATCCCAGTAACCAATCAGAAAGTTAGATCCTTCGCCATTTACACCGCCTTTTGCCATAGCTCCCCACTGATTTAAGAACCATGTTCCATCGGCTGAATAATCGGTATTGTCGGCATGATTGCTAAGTGTAAAACCGTCCCAATAGGTGCCACCCCAGCCATTTCGGTGTGAGAATTTGAAAATTTGTGCTGTCAGATTTACATTTTCAGCATAAGTATCGTCCCAATGTGAATTTGGCGCTAAAGGCGATGTCGGATTGGTCATATTCTCCAGATTAAGTGTTACGTAATCTGCTCCAATAGGAGGATATGTTGTAATTTGTTGCTGTGCATGTAAATCAACAACTCCTGCCACTTCGGTTGAAGTTTCGCCCAACCAACCGGCTTCCTGAACCGAGCCGGTGTAAATTTTTACAAAATCGATGTATTCCAAATGTACGGGATTACCGCTGTCGTCCACCGCCCAATCAATTTTAAAACCAATTTTATCATCGGTAGAAGTATTGGCATGGTTGTCGGCATAACCCCAATCGAAGGCGGGTAAAGTCCATGTTGAACCATTCTGTATGGCATTTTTACGGAGTTTAGTACCTTTAAATGTCATGGTGTTTTCTGTTACCCATAGTGGATACATGGTAGCTTGCGAAGCAAACGAAATGTGTGTAACTACTCCCTCATTGCCTTGATTATCAGTCCATCTAATATTCGATTTTTGCCCATCCGGATCCGGGCGGTAATATGTAATTTCGTAGTTGTGAATAGTTTGAGCGTTGTTGTACTCCGAACCTGCCAACTCATACCATGGTTCATTTGTATCGGGCACGCCGTTTTTATTCAAGTCCTGACATACCATTACAATTCCCGGTTCGGAACCATTTGTAAATGCATTTCCCAATACCTTAAAATCGTATTCGCCTTTAACGTTAACAATAGAGTGATCGAAACCTACAACCACATAACCACCATAAGCACCAAGACCAATCATGGAACTGTTATTTACAAGGTTTGTGGTTGCAAATGTTAACGCATTAGCGTAAGTATCGCTGTATGCAGGTGTTGGAAACAGCCGGTTAATGTGTTGTCCGGGTGCGGGTTTGTACTCAAGAACTCTCGAAATCTTTTCGGAGTTTTGCCCAAAACTATTTTGCAAAATCAGCAAAATAAAAATTGATAAAAAAGTAATTTTTTTCATTTTTCTTGAATGTAATTGATAATTATATTTTGATTTGATATATGCACTATACATCAATATGACAATGCTTTTTTAAAATTATATTAATTTTACTTTACCATATTCAAAGATTAACCACATAAGAACACATAAGGAAGAAAAAAAGAATAAACATGTTATATTAAAAAAACAGTTTCATTGTTGATAATTATTTCTAATGTTGACTTATGTGTTCTTATATGGTTCAAATATCTTTAATAATTTGTTTGTGTTTAAATTTAGTAAAGTAGAATTAATAAATGAATTGATTGATTGCTTTCCTTTTTACCATTTGTTCATAAAGTCAATTTTTTCGAGAATAAATCTATTGAACTGAGAAAACAACGTTATTAGGATTCAATCCAATATCGCTTATTCTGAATTTAAGTTTTCCATGTCGGTCGAAGCAAAGCACATCGCCCCAAACTGTGTAATTTTTTGCATCGGTCAGATATACATCGCCATTCGCCGGATTTATATCAATTCCATAAGGCGTATTTAGTTCTGTACCATCTGTTATAAAATTTTCTGAAATTAGTTGCTCCGATTTACAATCGAAAACCTTTACCCAACAGCTCTGATTAGTAAAATCGTAATTGTATATATAGGCTGTATCGTTGTGAATACTGAAATTTAAGGCCTGAATATCTTCAAATGTTTGCACTAAAAGATCAGTTTTGGAATTTATCCGCTGAAATAAATACGGATTTGCGCCATAATCGCCCCGCGAAACCAGATATACATCGCCTTGACTATCGGCATGAATTTTTCCGGGATTTACGGCTACGGTTATTTTTTTTGTTTCGGTAAATGTTTTCAGGTCAATAACCGATACTGTGTTGTCGTAATTGGGAAAGCTCAATCCGCCCGAATTCGATACGTACAATTTGTTATTTGCCACACAAATGCCATCAGGGTTTTTACCGCACTGCACAAAAGCCTCAATTTTTAAAGTTGTTGTGTCTATTTTAGCCACTGTGCCATCGAACGAGCAAACATAAGCTTTTCCGTCATGAAATTCCACATATCGTGGTTCGCGTGCAATGCCTTTGTCGTTTTTCATGGCAATTTGTGCCAGCGATTTTCCGCTTTTTACATCCAACACTTCAATCTGACTCGACACATTTACCACCACATACATTTTGGATCCATAAATGCCCATATCGTTGGCTGTATCGCCCAACCCACGTTTATTCACGGTCAGAAAAAAATCTGTTACGAGCGTTTTGTTGTTCAAGTCGTATTTTGCCAACGTGCTGTTGTTCATGTTGAAAAGCCCTTCGGAAAGAATATACAAATGCGTTGGCTCTGCCATGCCGGTATTACTATAGGGCTTTTGCTTATCTTCCATGTCGTCGCACGAAACTATGAAAAGCACAGCCAAAAAAATACAAAATTTTGCTCCGGTTATTCTAATTTCCATTTTCTTAATTTCTTATTTTCTTATTTCAAAACCTCAAACTCACCGTTCCTCTTACCGAGCGACCCGGCATTGGAAACCATTTTACAATAGCATAATTTTCATTCAACAGATTCAGCACTTCGGCATTGACCGATAATGTTTTATCTTTCAGCTTAAAACTACGAGCAGCCGAAATGCTGTGATCGCTGTATCCGGGCAGACGGTTTTCGGAGAAATTCTGAAAAAGCGAATAACGTTTTCCCGACCACAGCAGCGAATAAGCCACATCAACCCATGCTGTTTCTATCGCCAATTTCCCTGAGCCCGATGCACGCGGCGTGTATGGAATTTGATGTCCGTAAGTACTTCCGCCCGGACTTGTAACATCCAAAGCCCGCTGATAAGTATAAGTGCAGCCCAGCACAAAACCCAGTTTTTTCGTGGCTTTTACCGAGGTTTCGGCAGTCAGATCGATGCCGGTGATTTCCACTTTTCCAAGATTCAGCATGCTCCATTTAAAAAGATTTTTGGTAGGCATGGCCACAATTTTGTCCTTCACATTGTTGCGGTACACATCGGCAGTGATTGAGAAAAGCGGAAGCCATTTAGCCGGCGACACCGCGTAAGTTAATCCCAAATTGAACTGATCGGTAATTTCGGGACGCAAGTCGGCATTTCCGATGCGTGCGTAATACAAATCGTTGAAGGTGGGCAGACGGAAAATATTTTTGTAAAAAGCCCTGAAACGCAAATCGGTTTTATCGAAAGGTTTGTACGTAACACTCACATAAGGCGAAAGTCGGTTGCGATTGTTGGCGGCTGTACCGTTTTCAACCGTTTCGGTTATCAAAGTGGAAAGCACACTTGCCGTAGCCAGCACTTTTTCGCTTACATATTTGGCTGCCAGCACCGACTGCAAACTGTAACGCACCGGCTGCGCAAAGCTTTCGGTCAGCGCTGCATTCTCAAATCGCGCAAACATATTATTTACCGAAGCATCGGTCGAAAACGAGAAGGAAATATTCGTAAAAGCTTTGTAAAGCAACGAAGCAGAAGCATAATATTCGTTTTGTGTAAAATAGCTTTCTTCAAAACCCGCGCTGTTCAGTACAACCGTATCTAAATAATGCAGAAAACCGTGATGATATTTGGCATTGAGTTGCATCGAAAGCAATTTTGAGAAATGATTTTCGTAGTGCGATTGTACAAAAAAGGTATTGTCCCACATACGTTGCGAAGTGAAGGCGCCTTCGTTATACAAAATCGTTCCGCCGGGCAATCCGCGTTCCGAATTGTAGAAATAAGCTTTCAGGTAGCCCGATTCGTTTTCGGAGAAATTGGCATGTAAACCGCCTTCAATTCTGAGATTTTGCACATCTGAGTTTTTTCGGACTTCGTTGGAAGTTGTTCCGTCACCCAGATAACTGTGTTGAAGCAGGTACGGATATTCCCCATTCGCCGAAAGCCATTCGCCACTCAACGATGCTGCAAATTTGTTGCTGATTTTTTGTTGCAAAAGAAATGAAGGATTCAGCAAACCAAACGAACCGCCTTTAATCGAAACTTTACCGTTCAGTGTTTTGTTGTTGGCGAATTTTGGAGTTAAAGTCCGAATGTTCAGCAGCGAAGCCGAAGCAAACATGCGTGCGGGCTGAAAAATATTGTCGCTTTGTCCGTTGTTGAGCGAAAGCATATCCACATTGTCGAGCGAAAAGCGTCCGATGTCAATCTGTCCGGTTTGGCAATCGGTGAGCGTAATTCCATCGTAGCTCACTGCCGTATGAGCAGCGCCCAGACTGCGTACCGAAACGGTTTTCAGTCCGCCAATGCCACCATAATCTTTCACGGTTACACCCGAAAAATACTTTACGGCATCCGAAACCTGAAGCGCATTCAGTTTCTCAATTTGTTTTGATGATAGAATTTGTAATGGAGCCGAAGAACGAACTTCAATATTACTGTATTGTTCGGTTATGGTTACTTCCGAAATATCGTATGTTTTAGTTGTATCAAGTCTTCCATCGGCAAAAACAGCCAACGAACTCACCAGAAAACATAAAAAAATGCCTGATTTCCTGAAATTTAATAAACCGCTAAATGAAAGCAACATACAATACTATTTGTTTAACATTAAACCAAATAGCTTGCAGAAAAAAGTAAAATCAACAAAGCCGAAAGTGAAAACCTTTTGCTGTATTGGTTTTGAGCTTATCCCCGAAAGCTTTAAACATTTTTACTATTTTCCTCAATCAAAAAAATGATAAGAAAACAGTAATCGCATGGCAGGTCTTCTGACTTACTCCCGTACTTTGAACGCCTTCCCAGCCTCCCCTAACCCCTCCAAAGGAGGGGAACATCGCTTTAAATCAATTGATTTAAAACTAAGAAGTGCCCAGTGGCATGAGTTTGTTCAATACGTTTTCCTCTTTCAAGTCCCTCCTGTGGAGGGATTTAGGGAGGCTTGGAGCTTACAGCAGCGGGTCTGTTCAGGATTTTCACCTGATTCCCTTTTCATCACTATCAGCCGGTTGGCATAAGTGAACCATTGCTGGTGCAAAGGTAAAAAAAAATTTTTCGTTATGATTTGAACAAAAATTAAGTTTTTTAAAATATTTATGTAAGGAATTGAATATCAAAATAAAAAAAATGATTTTTTTTGATGTGGCAAAAATCATTCGACTCAAGTTTAATTTCTTATCGAAATAAATAGGGCTCTGATGAAGGGAAAAAATTACTTTTGTATTTCTTCAATAAGTTGTATTCAGAATTCAAATATCATTAAAAAATTCACATGTCATGAGATTAATAATTGTTTTGATGTTGCAGATTATGTTCTTGTTGTCTGTATTTTCACAAAAGAAAAACATTCAAATATCTGATTTTGCCCACTGGAATCGCGTTGAAAACCGACTATTAAGCAATGATGGAAAATTTGTTGCTTATGAAGTAAACCGACAGAAAGGCGATGGTTTCCTTGTTATTTATAATGTGGATGCTCAAAAATCGGATACGGTTGTTCATGGTACAAAACCACGATTTTCGGTAAACTCCGATTATGTGGTTTTCAATATTCGTGTCCCCGAAGATACTTTACGCAAACATAAACTTGCAAAAACAGCCAAAGATAAAATGCCCAAAGAACAGTTTGGAGTTTATAATTTGAAATCCGGCGTTTTATCAACATTCGACAAAGTAAAATCGTATCAAATAGCTGATGAGAAAAGTAACTGGCTGGCTTTTCTGCAGGAAATTAAAGAAGAAAAGAATGATTCTTCGCAAACAAAATCGAAAACAGAACCTGTAAAGAAATCGAAAACCACATCGAAAAAAGAAAAATATTCACTGATTTACTGGGAACCGGTAAAGGATATTAAATACACTTTTGCCAATGTGGATACTTTTACTGTTGCTCAAAAGGGATTGCAGACTGTTTTTCTTGCCAAACTAAACGACTCTACAAAACTTCAGGCAATTGTTTTGTTTCAGCCCGAACTTCAAAAATCCGATACAATTCTGAAGGATTCGCTTGCTTTTAGAAAACTCACTTTCGATGAAAAAGGCGAGCAACTTGCTTATCTTGCAAGCGCAGATACAGCATCGAGTAAAAATTATTCGCTTTATTACTACAATGTTAAAAGAGAAAATTTATCAAAGGTTGTGGATAGTTTAACTGTAGGAATTCCGAAGAATTGGTCGCCATCCGTGAATGGAGATATTTCATTTTCGAGAGATGGTAATAAGCTATATTTTGGAACTGCACAGAAAGTAAAACCCGCAAAGAAAGATAGTGTTTTGGACGAAGACAAGCCCAAACTGGACCTTTGGAGTTACACCGATCAGATAATTCAACCCCGTCAACTTAAAATGCTGAATCAGAAAAAGAAACAAACCTATCAGGCTGTTTATCGGATTTCTGATAAAAAAATGGTACAATTAGCAGATACTGCAATTGAAACTGTCCGATTTTTCAATTACAAAAATGCCGATGTTGCGCTTGGAATTGATAACAGAGCTTATCAAAAACAAATTACATGGAGTGCCCGTAATCAGAACGATTATTATCTTATCGATTTAAAATCCGGCAAAAAAACATCTTTGGTGGAAGCAAGAAATAATCTGAGTTTTTCTCCCAATGCACTATATGCTTTGTATTTTGATTATACCGACAGCATTTATTATGCAATTGATTTGAAGAAGTTGAAAAAGGTTGAATTGACAAAAGACTTACCGGTTTTGTTTTGTGATGAATTAAATGATGTTCCTTCCGACCCGGATCCTTATGGTATTGCAGGCTGGACTGAAAACGATAAGTATGTGCTGATTTACGACCGCTTTGATATATGGAAAATTGACCCTACAAGAAAAGAACCCGCTGTAAATCTCACCAATGGACGAACGGAAAATATTCGTTATCGTTATGAAGCTTTGGAAAAAGAAATAAATTACGTGCCTGAAAAAATGATATTATCGACGTTTAATGAAAAAAATAATGCCGCCGGTTATTATGAATTAAATATTTCGAAACCAGCAAGTAAGAAAAAATTAATCGATGGTGATTTTATGGTGGCGCATTTGCAAAAAGCTAAAAATGCTGATGCCGTAATTTTTTCAACACAAACTGTAAAGGAATTTCCGGACGTAAAAATTAGCAATTTGTCATTTGAAAAACCATTGAAGATATCGAATGCCAATCCTCAACAAAATAATTTTGTCTGGCCAACAGTTGAAACTGTGAACTGGATTTCATTTGCCGGCGATTCGCTGAAAGGGTTGCTTTTTAAACCCGAGAATTTCAATCCGCAAAAAAAATATCCGATGATGGTTTATTTTTATGAAAAAAGTTCGCAAACCGAACACACTTATAGATACCCACAGCCAAGCCGTTCAATTATCAGCATACCTTTTTATGTTAGTAACGATTATTTAGTTTTTGTGCCCGACATTGCTTATGGCACAGGTTATCCCGGACGAAACGCTTACGATGCCATAGTGAGTGGCGTGCGCAAACTTACCGAAACGATGCCTTATGTCGATGAAAAACATATAGGTTTACAGGGGCAAAGCTGGGGCGGTTATCAGACAGCCTATTTGGTAACGCGCACCGATATGTTTGCAGCAGCTATGGCCGGCGCACCCGTAAGCAATATGACAAGCGCTTATGGCGGAATTCGTTGGGGAACAGGTATGAGCCGAATGTTTCAGTACGAAGAAACGCAAAGTCGCATTGGAGGAACCTTGTGGGAAAAACCGTTGCATTATATCGAAAACTCGCCACTTTTTCATGCTCCGAACGTGAAAACGCCTTTGCTCATTATGGCTAACGAAAACGATGGCGCTGTGCCATGGTATCAGGGAATTGAGTTTTATATGGCGCTTTACAGACTCGGTAAACCTGTTTGGATGATAAATTACAATGGCATGGATCATAATCTTGAAGAAAAATACTGGGCAAATCGCGTTGATTTGAGCACCCGCATGTTTGGATTTTTCAATCATTACCTGAAAGGAATGCCTGCGCCCGAATGGATGACGAAAGGAATTCCGGCAATTGAAAAAGGCGAAAAGCTGGGGTATTAATTTGTGAAAATAAATTACTTCAACAATTTTCCTGCAGTAGAGTAGAATAAAAACTAAACTGATTACAATTTCATGCTTCAGAAATACGACTTCAAATTATTGGCAGAGCAGGCTGCAAAATGTGAACCTGAGTGGAAACGTTTTTTTGCTAAAAATAAAAAGCGGTTAGAAAAAATGGATATAGAAATACATGATTTACATGAGGAAATTTCAGAAAGAACTGATTGTTTATCGTGTGGGAACTGTTGTAGAACTTTAGGTCCGCGCATCACCGATAAAGATGTAGAGCGTTTGGTAAAACCTTTACGGATGAAACCGGCTGATATTATTCAGAAATATTTGAGAATTGATGAAGATGGCGATATGGTTTTTCGTTCGATGCCTTGTCCTTTTTTGGGCGACGATAATTATTGCGCTATTTACGAGAACCGCCCGAAAGCTTGTCGGGAATATCCACACACCGATCGGAAGCGTTTTTATCAAATTTACAATTTATCCATAAAAAATGCCTATACATGCCCGATTGTTTTTGAAGTGATGGAGGAAATCAGGAAAACCACTAACCCCTAAAGGGGAATTGAAGTTCCATTTGTTTGGAATAATCTTTTTGTAGTGATATTCATTCAATTCAAATCTTATTTCCCCTTTTGGAGCAAGGGGTCATTTTAGTTCTCCTTCATGGCTTAGGAGTTTCTAAATATCTGTTTATTTAAAACTCCCGATTTGCTAAAGGTAAATTTTACGGTGAAGAATATACTCAAAGCCATGCTTAGCATAGTGGAAGCAAGTATTGCCACCATTATCGCGATTTGATATTTAATAGCCACCAAAGGTACCGAACCTCCGAGAATTTGCCCTGTCATCATACCCGGAAGCGAGACAATTCCCATGGTTGCCATAGTTGCTATAGTTGGGTTTATTGCAGCAGTAAAACTTTTCTTCACAAAAGGCAGCATGGCTTCGTAGCGACTTGCACCACACGAAAGTTTGTAAAAGTAAAGTTGCTCTTCCCGATTGATGGATTTGTAAAAATCGCCCAACCCAACCACATTTGAGCGCAATGAATTTCCAAGTACCATTCCGCCAATAGCAATCATATATCGGGCATCCAATATCATATCGAGCCGAACAATGAAGAAATTAAAGTAAAAAACTACGAAAATATTCGATAGCAACAACGAAAATATTATTGGCAAAGAAAAGTTTTTTAATTTCAATCCGGAGTTATTTACCACCGATATCATGGCTGAAAATATCATCACCAAAAACCACGAAAAGTTGAGCAACGGATTGTTCAGTTTAAAAAGAAATTCAAGAAAAAATCCTATTAAAATGAGTTGAATTACCATTCGCAGGGTTGAAACCAATAAGTTTTGTGTAATTCCAAGCTTTAAATATGCTCCGATAAAAATTGGAACAAACAGCAAAACGGCACACATTACCATAGAAAACCACGATAAATCAATCGCCTCATTCATTTTCGCTTAATTTTAGAATTCTGATATTGGTATTTTCGGGTAAATAATCGTCGTGCGAGATGTAGAGAACGGTAAAATTTGAATTGGCAAGAAAAAAATCAAGCACTTTTCTTTTGAGTTTTTGATCGAGCGCGGAAGTTATTTCATCAAGAAAAAATATTTTTCTTTGAAGCAATAATGCATTGATAATAGCCACACGCTGTTTTTCGCCACCCGAAAGTTCTTCAATATTTTTATTGAGAATTTCTTTTGGAAGCTCAAAAAAATTAAGGAGATGATTGATTTCGCTTAAAGCCTTTTTTTTCTGATGTACATTGGATTTATAATTCTGCGTTTCGTCGAAAAGAGATTGAACTTTTCCATGCCCGATATTCATATCCTGACTAACGTAAGCAACCTGTTTACGAACATTCCAAACTTCAGTTTCGTTCAGTTCTGTATTATTAAAGTAAATCTTGCCTTCGTCGGGAGATTCGAAACCCAATAAAAGTTTAAAAAGCGTAGTTTTTCCGATGCCCGAGCGGCCTGATATGTTCATTTTATCGCCATCGTTAATATCGAAAGAAAAATTTTTTAATACAAATTTTTCCGAAAACTGCTTCACGATATTTTCGATGCGGAAAATCATTCGGCAATAATTTTTTCAAAATCGCTCCAAAATTTTGGGTATGATTTGCTTACAACCTGCGGTTCTTCAATGCTAATTGGAGTTTTTAGAGCTGCAGGAGCAAAAGCCATTGCCATGCGGTGGTCTTCGTATGTTTTTATGCTTATGTCCGAAAAAGGTTCACATTTTTCGCCTTCCCACGCCAATTCGCTTTCACATGGTTCGAAAAGTATATAACCTAATTTTCTTAACTCGTTGATAAGTGCTGCAATACGGTCGGTTTCTTTAATTTTCAGACTTTGAACGCCTTTAAATTGGAAAGGAATATTTTTCAGGCAACACGTTACAGCAAAAGTTTGCGCCATGTCAGGCTGGTTTATAAAATCGTATTCAAACTTTTTGGTATAATTTCCTGTCGAAGTTAAAATTACACCATCCGAAACATATTCAGTAGTTACGCCTAATTGTTCGAACAATTCTGCAATCTTACTGTCACCCTGTACGCTATTTTGATACAATCCTTTTAGAAAAATTTTCCCGTTTCCTACAACCGACAAAACCTCGTACCAATACGAAGCTCCCGACCAATCAGATTCAACGTTGTATTCTATGGGTTTGTAATGTTGTGGGCGAATGTCAATTTCGTTTTTTTCAAATTTTACATTTACGCCGAATTCATGCATCATGCGCATGGTCATTTCAATATAGGGAACAGAAATCACATTCCCTTCTAATTTTATTTTCAAACCATTCACCATATATGGTGCAATCATCATTAAGGCGGAAATATATTGGCTGCTAACACCACCATTCAACGAAATTTCGCCACCCATCAACGCACTGCCATAAATTTTCAAAGGCGGATAACCTTCTTTTTCGAGATACTCTATTTTTGCTCCCAAACCATTCAGCGCATCTACCAATAATTTTATTGGTCGGTTTTTCATACGTTCGCTGCCGGTGATTATCCATTCGCCCACTGTCTTTGAAAGAAAAGCGGTAAGAAAACGCATAGCAGTTCCGGCAGCGCCTACATCGAAAGTGGTGTCGTTTGAATTCAGCGCTTTTACTGTTACTCGCGTATCATCGCAATCCGACAGATTTTGAATGTCGAAGGGGCTGTAAGCCAACGCGCTCAAAATTAACGCGCGATTGCTAATGCTTTTAGAACTCGGAAGTGCAATTGAGAGGTCGATTTTTTTAACGGGTATATAAATCTTTTTTGAAGTCATTAATTAATAACTTAACTTGTGTTTAGTTAATTTTAATAAGCCTGATTTTTTACAAATCTATTCCCTTTTAGGGGTTAAGGGTTTTTTTACACCGCCAACTCGTAAATCTTTCGTACATCATCTTCATTCAATTTTACAAAAAATCCCATGGTTTTATCGCCTATGTTTAAAACCTTCAACATTTGTGGAATATCTTCGGCTTTTGCACCCAATTGCGAAAAACGTATTGGCATGCCTATCGAGGTTAGAAATTGTTCGTAGCGTTCAATACCTTTTTTAGCGGTAATTTCAGGATTTTGGAAATCCATTTCTACACCCCAAACTCTTACGGCAAACTGGGCAAAACGCATAACATCGTGTTGCATCACATATTTCATCCAAGCAGGAAACATTACGGCTAAACCGGCTCCGTGCGCTACATCGTAAAGTGCTGAAAGTTCGTGTTCCATTTGGTGTGTAGCCCAATCCTGCTCGCGACCAACGCCACAAATATCGTTGTGTGCTACCATTCCAGCCCACATAAGGTTGGCGCGTGCTTCATAATCGTTGGGGTTTGCAAGTGCTTTCGGCGTTTCGTTAATTATGGTAAGCATTATTCCTTCACAAATTCTATCGGTTATTTCCACATTTTTTGTGTTGGTGAAATAGCGTTCCATAACGTGAGCCATCATATCGGTAGCGCCACAAGCAGTTTGATATGCAGGCAGCGAACAAGTAAGTTCGGGATTTAACACTGAAAAAACCGGACGTAAAATGTCACTGTTAGCGCCACGTTTTAACATTCCGTTTTCGTGTGTTATTACTGAGGCAGTCGAACCTTCACTTCCTGCTGCAGTTAGTGTCAAAACAGTACCGACAGGTAAAGCTTTTTCAATTTTTTTTCCGGAAAAGAAATCCCAGAAATCGCCATCGTAAACGGCGCCCAACGCAATTGCTTTTGCCGAGTCGATTACACTGCCTCCGCCAACGGCAAGCACGAAATCAATATTTTCTTTTTTGCAAAGTTCAATTCCTTCATACACCAAACCACTACGGGGATTTGGAACAACACCGCCAAGTTCAGAAAAATTTATCCCTTCGTCTGATAACGATTTTTTCACTCTGTCGAGCAAGCCTGATTTTACTACTGAACCGCTACCAAAGTGAACTAATACTTTTTTTCCGCCGAATTTCTTAACGAGTTTTCCCGTTTCGTTTTCCTTTTCTTTACCAAATACAAAATATGTAGGGCTATAAAAATTGAAGTTATTCATAAATAAAAAAGTTGTTTTATTCGTTTTATAAATTATTTATTCAACAAACATTAGGGTTAATCTGAATGTTCATGATTTGTATCAAAACTTTTTTACGATTTATTTTGAAGATTCTTAATTATGCTATTTCCAAGTTCGGTTTTTATTTCAATATGTTTAATAACAGCGGTAACAAAAGGATTACTCTCAAAACTTCCACGCACCGATTCGAAGTCGCGATGTTTTTGTTCATCATCGCCATCTACTCCAAAGCCGGTTTTTGAATTCAAATCAAACTCTTTTCGCGCATCGTTGTAGAGTAAATTATCCAATTGAACCACTGAATTTTTCCATTTTTCAATCGTATCAATTATATCGTCGAAGTTAACTTGCTCAATGGGTTTATTCCACACTTCTTCTAATTTTTCTTTTGCCCAAGTCCATTCGTAAGTATAGTAGTTGCTGTGCATTTCCCATAGTTTTGCGTGTATATCTTCAAGGTTACAACTGCCCTCTTCAATGCAATCGAGTAAATGTTCGATAGCATTTTTAGGAGCGATAAGTCCTGAAAGATCAATCCATTCGCCTGAACCAATTTCAGTATCAGGGCGAAGCCGATTGTGGAGTTCATCCAAATTCGTATAAACAGAATTTCCAAGTCGGCTTATAAGAGAGTTTCCAAGAAATTTGTTAATTGCCAGTGTGTATAAATCAATTCCTTTGCGAAGAGACGAATTTTTTATGCTGCAATTCTGCCAAGCATAAATTTCGGTGGTTTCTCCTGCAATTTTCTGCAGATTACGTAAAACTGTAACCCCTTTCATCATCTTGCTGATAGTATATGGACTTAGCAAGTTAAAATTGATGGGGTCGAGTTTGTCACTGTCTTTCCTGTTGTCGCGTTTAGGCCATTTTTGAGCATCACGTATGGTACCAACACTGCGTAAATTCACACCAGGAATCAGAAAACTGTCGTTAGAATTTTCAATCAGGTACGAAAATGGTAAGTCAGAAGTATCGGAATGTTTGTAGTGCCGGCCCATAACCAAAGTAAAAGCACCTATTTTAGCTGGCCATAGTAAATAAGAATCGCTGGTGGTTTTTGCGCCACGTTCGCAAATTCCCTGATGTATTGGACCAAGTTTGTACATGTGGTTACTTTGATTCGAACCGCTACCGGCATTTAAAAACGAAAACATGCCGGCAATTAACAGCGTAGATTTATGATGCGAAACAGTATAAGGACCTGCAAAAATTGCAGTTGCCTCACCGTGCATTCCCTGACAATTTGAGAAGAAGAGTGAATCGAGTGCTGAGTAATGTTTCCCTAATATACATCCCTGTCCGATAAAACATTTTGAGATCAGTGTAGAATCGGTTACAGAAACTCCGGAACTTAGGATAAAGTCGTTGCATTTCACTCCTGAACCAATTATAACAGGGGCTTCAGCATTGCTGTTCACCGAACCGTTTTCAAGTATTGAGGCACCTTCAATGATAGCGTTGTTGCCAATGCGTACGTTGCGAATAGTACCACAATTTACAATGTGAACTTTCTCTCCAATAAATCCGTGATCTGATTTTTGTTTTTGAGAGTATTCGTCAATCATTTGTTGAAGGTTTTGTATCAGCACCGGTCTATGGCGATATAGTGTTAGTATATATGCAAGTGGCGCTGAAAGACGGTCGAAAATCGGTATTTCGCGACCTCCTCCTTCATTCATAACAGGAACCATTACACCATTCCCAAATGTGGTAGATTTATCGGTAACTAAAAGATTCACATTTTCTATGTATGTTTCATCTCCTATCGTGTAATTGGCTACATAATTATGAACCTTATCTATAAAAACATTATTGCCAATAGTGCAATTATGTAAAGTACAATTATAAATACCGGAGTGCTTTTTTAATCCTCCTGTAAGTTCAAATGTATATTCATAGGTTCCCAGTTTAATACTTCCGGAGAAATGTACATTCGATATATAAGCAGGATTAAAATTTTCAGAAACTTGTACATTTCCCCAGTTTTCTGATGAACAACCATACACTGTAAGTGTGGCAATTTCTTTTTCTGTCAGATTGCGATAAGTATTCATTTAGTAGTATTTTTTGTGATCTAGTTATAATGGATGTAAAAAGTTTATTTGGTTAGAAACTAAATTATTATAGGGAAAAATCTAATTATTCAAAACATCATTTTCTTCGCTTAGGTTATCATATTTTTCAAAAAGGAAATCATTGTAAGGATATCTTTCAACATGAATTTCTTTTACTTTAGTATATATCAATGATTTTAGCTCTTCAATATTTTGTTTCTGCTTGGCCGAAATGAAAACACATTCGTTGTTCAATCCTGCCATCCATGTTTTTTGCAATTCTTCGAGCGTAATATTTTCGCGTTTTACGGGTGTGAGATCAAACTCATCTTTATCTACATGTGCGAATGCATCAATTTTATTGAAAACAAGGATAACAGGTTTTACCTTGTGTTCAATCTCTCGCAAAGTGTGATTAACCACTTGTATCTGTTCTTCAAAGTTGGGATGTGAAATGTCAACAACATGTAGCAGCAGGTCGGCTTCACGCACTTCGTCGAGGGTAGATTTAAATGACTCAACGAGGTGATGCGGAAGTTTACGAATAAATCCAACAGTATCGCAGAGTAAAAATGGGAGGTTTTCGATGATAACTTTTCGTACTGTGGTGTCGAGCGTAGCAAAAAGTTTATTTTCGGCAAACACATCTGATTTACTCAGCAGGTTCATTAACGTTGATTTTCCTGTGTTCGTATAGCCTACAAGTGCAACCCGTACCATTTTCCCCCGATTTTTACGTTGGGTAGTCATTTGTTTGTCAATTTCTTTCAGACTTTGTTTTAGCAATGAAATTTTGCTTAGAATTATTCGCCTGTCAGTTTCAATTTGCGTTTCGCCCGGTCCGCGCATACCTATACCACCGCGTTGCCTTTCCAAGTGAGTCCATAAACGTGTAAGCCTTGGCAGCATATATTGTAATTGAGCAAGTTCAACCTGTGTTTTTGCATTGGCAGTTTGTGCTCGTTTTGCAAAAATATCAAGGATAAGATTGGTACGGTCGAGAATTAAAACTTTAAGTTCTGCCTCAATGTTTTTTAATTGCTTTGGCGTAAGTTCATCATCGAAAATTACAATCCCAATTTCATTCTCTTCGATATATTGTTTAATCTCGGCAAGTTTTCCCGGCCCTACAAATGTGCGGGGATTTGCGTAATCAATTTTCTGAAAGAAATACTTTTCGGGTTTTGCCCCGGCAGTATCTGCCAAAAAGGCAAGTTCTTCGAGATATTCGCGTGCTTTTGCTTCGTTTTGTTGTTGGGTGATAAGTCCCACAAGAACAGCTTTTTCCTGATAAATTTCTGTCTTCATGCTATTGTTATGAAAAAACCGTTTGGTGTAACCCAAACGGTTTTAAATACTTTACCGACTGACCGTTGGTGCAATCGAATAAGATGATTGTTCAGTTGTGAAAATTATTGCAATCTAAAGTTAACGGGCAATGTGTATTTAACACGAACTGCTTTCCCTCTTTGTTTTCCGGGTGCCCAGTTTGGCATAGCTTTGATAACTCTGATAGCTTCTTTATCGAGACTTGGGTCAACACTGCGTACAACTTCAACATCCACTATTGAACCATCGCGGTTAACCACAAACTGACAGATAACACGACCTTGAATACCGTTTTCCTGTGCAATAACCGGATACTTAATGTTATCATTCAAAAATTTGAAAAGAGCTGCATCGCCACCGGGAAACGAAGGCATGGTTTCAACTACCTGGAATACTACATTGTCTTCTTCTTCAACAATTCCTGTACCGATTGTTGTCGGAGGCGGAGTTAAATCAACTGACTTATTCTTATCGTCTTCGGTGTTGATTTCAACTTCTGCCACCTGAACATCATTTTCTACAACGTTTAGAATTTCCACAATTTCAGGAGCGGGAGGAGGAGGGGGAGGAGGAAGCTCCTGCGCAGTTTGAATAATTTCAATTTCTTCTTCAGCTAACTGTGAAGTGAAATCTCCTTCGTAAACTGTAACTTCTGATTTTGTCCATTCTAAACCAATGTAAAATAACGATAAAACCATTACTAAACCCATGAGAAGATACATAAACTTCTTATCTTCAAGTGTGGCATTGGGCGATTTCTTTGCGTTCATAAGATATAATATATGTATTTAATTTGATTCGAATGTACAAATGTACTATATTTTTTTAAAATGTATATTTAAGTGTTCAATTTTTTTTCAAACTTTGTGTTTTTCGACATTTTATGTGCAATTTTATACCTTAGAAATATAATTTTTAAATTTTTCCCGTTTATTTGATTTTAGAAGCCAATTCTGCAGGTATCAAAAAATGATGTATCTTTGAAACTTGTTTTTAATGAACCATTAAAAAATATAACGCTTTGAAAAATAACTCAATATTAATACCAAAATTGTTTTTACTGATCACTTTTTTTGTGTTTTTCAGTTTTTTTGCACATTCACAGGCTGGCAAGGGTGTGTATCAGTTTCTTGATTTGCCCGTTTCTTCCCGACTTGCGGCTCTCGGAACAGCCAATGTTTCGGTGAATGATAATGATATTAATTTCGCTTTTCAAAATCCTGCCTTACTTTCTTCTGAAACACATAATGTAATTGGTTTGAATATCGCAAATTATCTTGCCGATATTAAGTTCGGATCGGCTGTGTATGGAAGGAATTTCGGGAAAAACTATTTTGCAGCCGGAATACAATATGTTGATTTCGGTTCATTCAGATATGCTGACGAAGTAAATTCTACCCCTGAAGTTATTAATTACTTCACTGCTAAAGATATGGCGGTAAATATTGTTTATTCGCGTCCATTAACTGAAAGAATATCGGTTGGATCAACTTTTAAACCTGTTTATTCAGCTTACGAGAGATATTCAAGTTTTGGTTTGGCTGTGGATTTAGGAGCGAGTTACAAACTGCCTGAGCATTATTTTTCAGCCGGAATAGTGTTGAAAAATATTGGTACACAGCTAAAAGGTTATTATTCCGATGAAAATGGTCAACATTACGAACCACTACCTTTCAACATTATGTTGGGTGTAACTAAAAAACTGAATCATGCTCCGTTACGATTTTCTCTTAACTTGCATAATTTGCAGAAATGGGATTTGAGTTACAAGGTTGACAGAGTAAGTAGTATTAATTCAAATACATCCGAGCAAGATATTAAATTTATTGATATGGCTTTTCGTCATGCTGTTATTGGTGTTGAATTTCTTCCTGGAAAAAATTTTTACTTAGCCGCTTCATATAATCATCGTCGAAGTCAGGAAATGAAAATGCCAGGCTTTAAAAGTATGGCAGGCTTTTCGTTTGGTGGAGGAATTAAATTGTATAAATTTCAGGTGGGCTTTGGCATGAGCCAGTTCCAGGTTGGTAATTATGCGTATCAATTTTCTATATCTACTGCACTAAGCGAATTCAGGTTATAGAGTTTGAAAGTTTGTAAAGTTGAAAAGTTTGTAAAGTTGAAAGTAAGAAACCCGAAGCATCGGGTGAGAAAGAAAGAAATTAAGAAAGTGCGAGTTAAATTCTACATTTTACATTTTACATTCATAACTCTCAATTCGTAACTTGTAACAGTCTTTGTTCATTATTCTTTATTGCTTGTTCTTTAAAACATGAAAAAAATAATTGTTGCTATTGATGGATATTCATCGTGTGGGAAAAGTACAATGGCTAAAACCCTTGCACGTGAAACAGGCTATATTTATGTGGATACTGGTGCGATGTATCGTGCTGTATCGCTTTATGCTATTCGAAAAGGTTGGGTTACCGATACTCAAATCGACGAAGCACAACTCCAAAATCACATAGCTGAAATCAAACTTTCTTTTAAAACCAATAAAGAAGGAAAAACCGAAATTTATCTGAACGATGAAAATGTTGAATCTGAAATACGTACTCTCGAAGTAGCCAATGGCGCAAGCCGTGTAAGTACTTTGGGGTTTGTTCGTAAAGAACTTGTAAGGCAGCAACAAGTAATGGGTGCTGAAAAAGGTATTGTTATGGATGGCAGGGATATTGGCACGGTGGTTTTTCCCGATGCTGAACTTAAAATATTTCTTACTGCCAAACCAGAAATAAGAGCGCGCCGACGCATGGACGAAATGATAGCCAAAGGTGAAACAGTAAATTTCGAAGAGGTACTGAAAAATATTGCAGAACGTGATTTTAGGGATGAAAATAGGGCTGAAAGTCCGCTTAGGAAAGCCCCTGATGCAATAGTAATTGATAATTCTGACCTTACTCCCGATCAACAACAAGAAATTTTGCGAACATTATTTGCACAAAAAACGTTAGACTGATTCAAATTTATGATTACAAATTTGTTTCATCAATTAACAAAATATAATAATGGGAGTTGAAATTGATAATAAATCAGGTTTTTGTTTTGGGGTAGTAAAAGCAATTAAAAAAGCCGAAGAAGAACTTGCCAAAGGTGGAACTCTTTATTGCTTGGGCGATATTGTTCATAATGAAGAAGAAGTTGGCAGGCTTGAAAAAATGGGGCTGATAACCATAGATTATGAGCAGTTTGAACAATTACACGATGCCAAAGTGTTACTCCGCGCTCATGGTGAACCTCCACGTACTTATGAAATAGCTCGCAAAAACAATATCACGCTTATTGATGCTTCTTGTCCGGTCGTGCTTAAATTGCAATCGCGTATCAGAAACGCTTACGAAGAATCTGATGATGAAACTCAGATAGTAATTTATGGAAAAAACGGACATGCCGAAGTAAACGGACTGAAAGGTCAAACACAAAATAATGCCATAGTTGTCGAAAACGAAAGCCAACTTGATAAACTCGATTTTAATAAGAAAATCAGATTGTTTTCACAAACCACCAAATCGCTCGAAGGTTTTAATAATTTGGTAAAAACAATTTCAGAAAAAGTTAAGGATAGCAATCAATTTGAATATTCTGATACAATTTGCCGACAAGTTGCGAATAGAATTCCGAATATTACTACCTTTGCACAGCAAAATGATATATTGATTTTTGTTAGCGGCAAAAAAAGTTCGAACGGTAAAGTTTTATTTGAACATGCAAAATCGATTAATCCTGAATCGTACATGATTTTTTCAATCGACGATGTAAAAGAATTAAAACTTGACTTAACAAAAAAAATAGGTATTTGTGGTGCTACATCAACTCCACGCTGGCTGATGGAAGAAGTTGCTTCACAAATTGAAAAAATGCAATCAACATCTGTTTTATAAAGTTCCTTTTCCTGCCGCATTTAATTTATCATAAAGCGTTTAAACATTCCGTTGAACCATTATTATTCAATATTAATATGAAATACGAGATTAAATGTGTCGGCATACTTACATCAGGAGGCGATTCGCCCGGTATGAATGCTGCCATACGTGCAGTAACACGTGCTGCCATTTTTAATGGCATGAAAGTAAAAGCTATTTACAGAGGCTACAAAGGTTTAATTACCGGCGAAATCAAAGAATTTCAAACACAAAACGTAAGTAATATTATCCAACAGGGTGGCACAATCCTAAAAAGTGCCCGTTGTAAGGAATTTATGACTGCTGAAGGGCGTCAACATGCGTACGAAAATATGGTGAAAGAAGAAATTGACGCCTTGATAGTAATTGGCGGCGATGGTACTTTAACCGGAGCAAGAATTTTTGCTCAGGAATATAATGTGCCGATTATCGGATTGCCCGGAACTATTGATAACGACCTTTATGGAACCGATTCCACCATTGGTTACGATACTGCCCTTAATACAATTCTCGAAGCTGTGGACAAAATTCGCGATACAGCTACTTCGCACGAACGTTTGTTTTTTATAGAAGTAATGGGCCGCGATGCCGGTTTTCTTGCGCTGAACAGCGCATTGGCTTCAGGTGCAGAAGCTGCTATCATTCCCGAACGTGAAACAAAAGTAGATCAACTCGACGAATTAATTAGAAATGGTTTCCGAAAGTCTAAAAACAGCAGTATTGTAATTGTTGCTGAAAGCGATGTTACCGGTGGAGCCAACGGTCTTGCTGAACGAATGCACAAAGAACATCCCGAGTACGATGTACGTGTTACTATACTTGGTCATATTCAGCGTGGAGGTTCGCCAACTGCTTATGATCGCATTTTGGCAAGTCGTATGGGCGTTGCTGCCATAGATGCCTTATTGGACGAACAACGAAACATTATGATTGGTATTGTTAACAACGAAATTGTACATGTGCCTTTTACCAAAGCAATTAAAGATGATAAACCTGTAAACGAACAATTACTTGGTGTTGTTCAGATATTATCAATATAAAAAGCAATATCAATAATTAAAAAACCTGCCCTCTATATAATTTCAGGCAGGTTTTTTCGTTTTTTTATTTTATCGTTACCATTGTAGCGCCAAAACCATATTCACGAAACGAGGCATCCTGAAAATAGTAATTTTTGTAACGAGTTTTCAGCAGTTTTTCTATTTCTTTGCGTAAAACTCCTTCACCTTTCCCGTGTATAAACACAATTTTCTGTCCTTTTTTATTTTTATATTCTGCAAGAGTGTTGTTGAACTTATCGAGTTGCAATTGTAGCATATCGGCATTGCTCAACCCAGCTGTTGTGTCAACTAACTCATTGATATGCAAATCAACTTCAATAATTTCGGGTTTCTTCAATGTTACAATGTGTTTTGGCTTTGGCTTTTCGGTTTTTTCCTTAATAAGTATAGCATTTTTGATTTCGGTTGGTGAAATTTCTTTTAATTTTTCTTTCCTCGATTCCGAAATTATATCGATTATCATTGCTTCTGCTTCAAAAAAATCGTTTTCGGTAAAACTGTGAAGTTTATAAAATTTCACAAGGTCAATTTTTAAAGTTGCATCAATTACATTTTGTGGCTGATAACTTTTGATTTGTTTGAAGGCTATTATTTGAGTCCGAATTTCCGACCAGTTATTCAGGTCTTCCTTTTTTAATAGACCAATTTCTTCCAAAATATTAGGTTCAATCGAACCTTGAGAAAAACTAACATGTTCAGTGTCGTTTTTTCTTGTTATAATGTTATAGTAGAGAAAATAATTACTATCGTTAACTAAATACAAAATGTAAGGTGTAGTTTGAAGTTTTTTAATATCCTGCGGTACAAAAGCCAGAAAAACTCTTAGAATATCACCTTCTGCAGTTTCAATAATTTCTACCAAAGGTTTTTCCGGAGCTTCAACCAACTTATTTTGAATTTTTTTTGAATCAACTGCAAGTTCATCGTTTTGTAATTTAGATGAAAAATTCTTTTTGGGAAAATTTGTATTTTCATTTATCTGTGGAATCACCACACAATCGCGTGTTAATGTCGGGATTTCAAACCCATCTTCATCTTCAACATAAACTAGATTGTTTTTTTCATCAATACGTGTTACAATTCCACCTCCTGTAGCATTCAGAAATCTTACGCGGTCACCTTTTTTTATCATAATGTTATTTAAGTATCTTATTATTGTGCTTGAACTATGTTTTTTGTAAAACTACCAGCTTTCATTAATTTTGCACAAAAATACAACATTTATCTCAACCCTTCTCCAAATATATGACTGTAAAAAAGACACTACATATTGACGAATTTAATTATCCACTCCCTGACGAACGTATTGCACGCTACCCTTTGCCTATACGCGATGCATCTAAATTGCTGATTTATCAGCACGGAAAAATTTCACAGGATATTTTTTCAAATCTTTCCGATTATTTACCTGAAAATTCATTGTTGATTTATAATAATACAAAAGTAATCAGGGCTCGACTGCTGTTCAGGAAAAACACCGGAGCGCAAATTGAGATTTTCTGTCTTGAACCCGCCGAACCGGCTGATTACGAGCTTTCGCTTTCCTCAAACGATAGTTGCATTTGGAAATGTATGATTGGTAACCTGAAAAAATGGAAATCGGTCGATTTAACTAAACAAATGACGCTCGGGGACAAAAAATGTGTTTTAAAAGCAGAAAAAATTCACACCAATGGCAACATGCATTTAGTGCGTTTAAGTTGGAATAACACTGAAATTACATTTGCCGATATTCTTGAGGAAGCCGGGGTTTTACCCATTCCACCTTATTTACATCGCGAAACCGAAGAAAGTGACCTTACTAATTATCAGACCGTTTATTCAAAAATAAAAGGATCCGTTGCGGCGCCAACAGCCGGCTTGCATTTTACTCCAAACGTATTCAAATCACTTGAAAAGAAAAATATTGATTTCGATGAAGTTACGTTACATGTTGGGGCAGGAACTTTTCAACCTGTAAAAACAAAGATGATTACCGACCACGAAATGCATACCGAAATGTTTTCGGTACATCGGCAAACAATTGAACGTATTTTATCAGCCGGTAAAAAAATAGTTGCAGTGGGAACCACAACTGTTCGTACGCTCGAGAGCTTATATTATATCGGTAAGAAACTTCACTTTCAGCATTCAGTAGAAACATTCAATATTCAGCAGTGGGAACCATACACCGATAGTAATGAAATTTCTTTACAACAAGCATTGGAAAATATTTTAGATTATCTGAGAAAAAATAATATACAGGTTTTAAATGCAGGTACTCAAATAATGATAAAACCCGGATTCAATTTTCGAATTGTTGACGCCATGATAACAAATTTCCATCTCCCCAAAAGTACATTACTATTGCTTGTATCTGCCTTTGTCGATGGTAACTGGCGACAAATTTACGATTATGCACTTAATAATAATTTCCGTTTTCTTAGTTATGGCGATAGTTCGCTACTGATGAAATAACGAAAGAATTTGTACAAATACCAATTTGATATTGTGCCAATGTGCCAATCAGCCTATGAGGAAATGTATAAATAAGGATTATAAAATCAAACAATAACTTACTACTTAGTGAAACTCTATTAAGTAAGGCATGCTTTACATCTTTATAAACTCTGAAAACTTGTAACTATTTAACTCGTATTTTCTTTTTTTGTACTTTTGCGCAACTTTTCAAAACTATTCTCTGTAAATGGAAAAAATTATTATTCTTGATTTTGGTTCTCAAACCACTCAACTTATTGGTCGTCGTTTACGTGAGCTGAACGAATATTGCGAAATACTACCTTACAATAAATTTCCAGGACTAACCAAAGAAATCAAAGGAGTAATTCTGTCAGGAAGTCCTTTTTCAGTTTATGACCCAACCGGTTTCAAAATTGATTTAAATAAGTTCAAAGGCAAAGTTCCAGTTTTGGGAATTTGTTATGGTGCACAACTTATGGCGTATCTTTCAGGTGGAAATGTAGAACCTGCCGGAAGCAGAGAATATGGGAGAGCAAATCTTGAATTCATAGACAATGAAGATAAGTTATTCGAAAACATTAATTCCGGGTCTCAAATTTGGATGTCGCATGGCGATTCAATTA
Source organism: uncultured Paludibacter sp. (assembly GCA_964508285.1). Taxonomy (GTDB): domain Bacteria; phylum Bacteroidota; class Bacteroidia; order Bacteroidales; family Paludibacteraceae; genus Paludibacter. The sequence continues at coordinate 5,495 of CAZDSY010000011.1, read as the reverse complement.
CGAAAATACCTTCAAATTTCAAAAAAGTTGCAAGTACAGCTGATGTAGAAAATGCTGCTTATAAAATTGAGGGAGAACAAACCTGGGGAGTACAATTCCATCCTGAAGTATATCATACACTGGATGGAATGCAATTGTTGGAGAATTTTTTGAAAATATGTGGTTGCAAACGCGATTGGTCGCCCGCTTCGTTTATTGAAACTACCATACGTCAATTAAAAGAACAATTAAGCAACGATAAAGTAGTTCTCGGTATTTCCGGTGGAGTAGATTCTTCGGTAGCGGCAGTGTTGTTACATAAAGCCATTGGTAAAAATCTTACATGTATTTTTGTTGATAATGGTTTGCTTCGTAAAAATGAATTCGAAAATGTTTTGAGCGATTACGAACATCTGGGTCTGAACGTAAAAGGCGTTAAAGCCAACGATTATTTTTACAGTTTGTTGAGCGGCGTTACTGACCCTGAAAAGAAGCGAAAAATTATTGGATCAGCTTTTATCGATGTTTTTGACAAGGAAGCGCATAAAATTGAAGATGTGAAATGGTTAGCTCAAGGCACCATCTATCCTGATATTATTGAATCACTCTCCATAACCGGAAAAACCATCAAATCACATCATAATGTTGGTGGTTTACCTGAAAAAATGAATTTAAAGCTCTGTGAACCATTACGTTTACTTTTTAAAGACGAAGTTCGGAAAGTAGGAATAGAATTAGGGATGATGCATCATCTTATCAAACGTCATCCTTTCCCCGGACCCGGGCTTGCAGTTCGTATTCTTGGCGATATAACACCCGAAAAAGTAAGAATTCTGCAAGATGCAGATGATATTTTTATTAAAGGTTTACGCGAATGGAATCTTTACGATAAAGTTTGGCAGGCAGGCGTAATACTTTTACCTATTCAGTCGGTGGGTGTTATGGGCGATGAACGTACTTATGAAAATGCAGTAGCTTTACGCGCGGTTACCTCAACCGATGCAATGACCGCCGATTGGGCGCAGTTACCTTATGAGTTTCTTGCTAAAGTTTCCAACGAAATTATTAATAAGGTAAAAGGAGTAAACCGTGTGGTATATGACATTAGCTCAAAACCACCTGCTACTATTGAATGGGAATAGGATAGTTTGTATAGTTTATAAAGTTTGAAAAGTTTGTAGAGTTCGTAAAGTTGAAAGTTTGTAAAGTTGAAAGTTTGTAAAGTTGAAAGTTTGTAAAGTTTAAAGTAAGAATCCCGAAGCATAGGGAGAGAAACTAAGAGATTTAGAAAGTGCGAGTTACATTTCTTCATTCTACATTTTACATTTTACATTTTACATTCGTACATCGTAACTGTCTTAGTTCTAATAAATGATTGATACCCACTCTCATATTTATTCCGAAGAATTCGATGCTGACCGCACCGAAATGATTCAACGAGCAAAGTCTGTAGGAGTAGAACACATCATTCTGCCGAATGTAGATAGTGAATCTTTGTCGCGAATGTTGAAACTCGAAAGTGAATTCCCAGGCTATTGTCATGCAGCTATCGGATTGCATCCAACAAGCGTGAATGAAAACTTCGAAACAGAACTGAATATTGTAGAGAGCGAATTGAAAAGCCGTAAATGGATTGCCATTGGTGAAATTGGCATAGATTTATATTGGGATAAAACATATTACAATCAGCAAGTTATTGTTTTAACTCAACAAATAGAATGGGCAATAAAATTCAATTTACCCGTTATAATACATATACGAGATTCGTTTGACGAAACATTGCAAATAATGGCTCAGTACCAGCATTCAGGTTTAAAAGGAGTTTTCCATAGTTTTACCGGAACATGTGAACAGGCTGAAAAATTACTTGAATACGAAGGTTTTATGCTTGGAATAAACGGAGTTGTAACGTTTAAAAACTCAAGATTAACAAATGCGCTTGAAAAAGTACCGTTAAGCAGGTTGGTGTTAGAAACCGATGCACCTTATTTAACACCCGTTCCATATCGTGGGAAAAGAAATGAAAGTTCATATATTAGATTGATAGCAGAAAAATTGTCCGAAATATATAAAGTTTCTTACAATCAAATAGCAAATGAGACAACGGAAAACGCGATGAAAATTTTCCGATTAATTAGAAAAACTGAATAATTTTTCTTTTTTGAAAATAAATTTATAAACTGATTTACAAAAACATCGAAAATTATTGCATTTCGTATTTTTTTTCTTAACTTCGCCCCCTAATATGGAGAGGTGCTCGAGTGGTTGAAGAGGCACGCCTGGAAAGCGTGTATACGGTGTGGAATCGTATCGAGAGTTCGAATCTCTTCCTCTCCGCAAATAAATTTAGAAATTCAAAAATATCAGATAAACAAAACAGAAACAATAATTTAAAATTTTAAAAACAAGTAAAATGAAAAAAGTATTTGCAATCTTATCAATCGTAGCAATCTTCAGCTTTGGAAGTACTTTAAAAGTAGTTGCTCAACAAGATTCTACTAAAACCGAACAAGCAGCAGTAACTGACTCTGCAGCAGCCGACCAGGTACAGGTTACAGAAGCACCCGCCGAAGAAGCCGAAGGTGGTGGAATGCACAAAGGTTTGAAACAGAAATTTATCGAAGGTGGTGCAGGGTGGATGGCGCCTATCGCTTTCTGTCTTATCGTTGGTTTGGCTCTGTGTATCGAACGTATTCTGTATCTCAGCCTCTCTGCAACCAACACCAAAAAACTTCTTACTAATATTGACGAAGCATGGGAAAAAGGTGGTGTTCAGGCAGCCATGGAAGTATGTCGTGATACTCGCGGACCTGTAGCTTCAATTTTCTATCAGGGACTTTCCCGTTACGACGAAGGAATTGAAGTGGTTGAAAAATCTGTTGCTTCGTATGGTGGAGTTCAACTTGGTTTGCTCGAAAAGAATTTAACATGGATCTCACTTTTTATTACTATTTCTCCTTCATTAGGATTCTTGGGAACTGTAATCGGTATGATCCAGGCATTTGACAAAATTCAACAGGTAGGTGATATTTCAGCAACTGTTGTAGCAGGTGGTATGAAAGTTGCTCTTCTAACAACTGTATTCGGTCTTATCACTGCTATGATACTTCAGGTATTCTTCAATTACATTCTTACATTAATAGAAAGCATGACAAATGATATGGAAGACTCTTCTATTTCTCTGCTCGATATTATTGTAAAACACTCAAAAAAATAAATTAGTAAAACCGTTTTAAATTATGTCAAAATTAATTGAAAGAATTTCCGGAGGAGCGGTTTTAATCCTTGGTATAGTATCGGTTGTACTTGTAGCACTGATATATGTAGGGGGTTATTCTACACCGTTGACAGTCGGGGAGGAATCGATGGATGTACCCAAATTTACCGACACATTACTTTATTGGACTTACTTCCTGCTTTTCCTGACTTTAGCAATCACACTGATACTTACATTAGTCGGGTTTTTCAAAAAACTTGCTTCAAGTCCTTCAGCAGCACTTAAAAGTCTTATACCGATAGTAATTTTTGTAATTGTTTTCGCAGTAGGATGGTTTTTGGGTAGCGAAGAAAAAATATCTATTATCGGTTATGAAGGAACAGAAAACGTAGGTTTTTGGGCCCGTTTTACCGATATGATCATTTTCACTATGTATGCGTTATTTGCAGGTTTGTTTTTGACTATTGCAGGTACAGCTTTATACAGAAAGTTAAAATAATTAATTTAACCGAGTAATTTTTTTACTCTATCACAATATATTAAAATATGGGAAAGAAAAGAAGTTCCGGCGAGATTAATTCAAGTTCGATGGCCGATATTGCGTTTCTGCTCCTGATATTTTTCCTGGTAACAACATCTATGAGCACAAGTACGGGGCTTTCACGAAGACTTCCGCCACCATTGCCTCCCGATGTTGAAATTCCCCCTGTAGATGTTAACAAGCGAAATTTGTTCGTAGTTAAAATCAACAGTGAAAACAAATTACTCGTTCAGGGAAATGAAATGAATCTGAGCGAACTCAGGGTTAAAGCCAAGGAATTTATCGTAAATGAAGCAAATGATCCGAATATGCCTGTAAAAACAATGGTGAATATTCCATTGATTGGTGAAATAGAAATAACGAAAGATCACGTTATTTCACTACAGAATGATGTTGATACACAGTATCAGGCATATTTAGATGTTCAGAACGAACTTGTAGCAGCATATAACGAATTGCGTAACGAACTGGCAAAAGAAAAGTTCGGAAAGCTTTACAATGATCTTGATGAAGATAGAAAGAAAGCAATACAAACTGTTTATCCGCAAAAAATATCGGAAGCAGAACCTAAAAATTATGGAAGGGTACAATAATGGCACAGATAAGAAAAGATAAAGAAAGAAAAACTCCGGGATTATCTACTTCGTCATTGCCTGACATTATATTTATGTTTCTGTTTTTCTTTATGGCTGTTACAACCATGAAGGAGGTAACATTTAAGGTAAGAGTTCAGTCTCCAATGGCATCTGAAGCTGAAAAACTCGAAAATAAATCCCTGACGCGATACATTTATGTAGGAAAACCTATGGAGGATTATAAAAGACTCTACGGTTCTGAAACACGTATTCAGTTAGGCGATGCATTTGCCGATGTGTCTGAATTACAACAGTTTATTGTTAACGAACGTAGTGCAATGAAAGAGGAAGACCAACCCCTTATGGTTGTTTCGATTAAAGCAGATAAAGATACAAAAATGGGTATTGTAAACGATATCAAAAAGGAATTGCGTAATGCAAACGCCCTTAAAATCAATTATGCTGCAACAAAACGCGTGACGGAAGAGAAATAAATTGTTATATTATAACTAAAAAAAACCACAAACGCAAGTTTGTGGTTTTTTTATGTTTATTACAACGTTTTTTTTGTAATTTTGCACCCCTAAAATAAGCGTTAATCAGTGAATTAGTTAATGGGTTAATTAGTTCATAGGTTGATCTGAAAACTAATAAAAAAATTCAATTTTCTAATTGTATCGATCCATTTTTTTCGTTATAAATTGAACATGACAAAATTTAAGGAATATCCCGGTTTAAATCTCTCTGAAGTTAATAAAGAACAACTTAAACGTTGGCAGGAACTCGATTTGTTTCACAAGAGTATAGAAATTCGTGAAGGCAAGCCTACTTACGTGTTTTATGAAGGCCCACCTTCGGCTAATGGTATGCCAGGTATTCATCATGTAATGGCACGTACTATTAAGGATATTTTCTGCCGTTATAAAACTATGCAGGGTTTTCAGGTAAAACGAAAAGCAGGTTGGGACACTCACGGACTGCCAGTAGAACTTGGTGTTGAGAAATCGCTTGGGATTACAAAAGAAGATATTGGTAAAAAAATATCCGTTGATGAATACAATGCAGCTTGCAGGCGCGATGTAATGAAATATACCCGTGAATGGGAGGATCTAACCACTAAAATGGGTTACTGGGTGGACATGAACGATCCATATATTACGTACGATAATCGATACATTGAAAC
>CAZDSY010000010.1:0-39851 GCA_964508285.1 uncultured Paludibacter sp. | reverse complement strand
GCAGGCTTAGGGATTGTTATCAGTTTGTTTATGATATTTTTTTCACGCCCCTTGTCTGTTTTCATATCCTTGTTACCTTTCAGTAGTTTAACACCTAAAGCTAAACTTTACAGTTCCTGGGTTGGTTTACGTGGCGCAGTACCGATTATTTTTGCGACCTATCCGCTCATTAATGAAATTCCACATGCAAATATGATGTTCAATATTGTGTTCTTTATCACAATTATCTCGTTACTATTACAGGGGACAACAGTCTACAGCATGGCTAACTGGTTGCAATTGGCATTACCAATTCCGCGCAGAAGACAACTAAAAGAATTCGATGTTGAATTTTCAGACGAAATAAAATCAGCCATGTGCGAAATTTCGGTAACAAAACCAATGCTTGAAAACGGGCGAAGAGTAATGGATATTTCGCTACCGGATCAAACCTTACTGGTAATGGTAAAACGGGGTAAAAGTTATTTTATACCACGCGGAAGCACTTACCTTGAAGAAGGTGATTCTCTGTTAATTATCACTGACAATGAAGAAGCCATGCGCGAAACTTACAAACAACTTGGCATAAATCCGTAGTTTAATTCCAACTACAATTTGACAGTTTAATCAGATTTATAAAATGATTTTTTTTGCGTACTTTTGCACTTTTAAAATAAATCATTGAAAAATAAGGAATGAACAGAATCCGCAATTTTTGCATTATTGCTCACATCGATCACGGGAAAAGCACCCTTGCCGACCGCTTGCTGGAATATACAAATACTGTGGCTCAAAATGAAATGCAGGCTCAGGTACTTGATAACATGGACCTGGAGCGTGAACGTGGCATAACGATAAAAAGTCATGCCATACAAATGAATTACAGGCTGAATGGCGAAAACTATATATTAAATTTGATTGACACTCCGGGACATGTAGATTTTTCATACGAAGTTTCCCGATCCATTGCAGCCTGCGAAGGTGCGTTGCTCATCATTGATGCTACTCAGGGCATACAGGCACAAACCATTTCCAATCTTTATATGGCTATTGAGCACGACCTGGAAATTATTCCGGTTATGAACAAGATGGATATGGACAGCGCAATGCCCGAGGAAGTTGAAGATCAAATTGTGGATTTACTGGGATGTAAACCTCATGATATCATACGGGCCAGCGGAAAAACCGGTATGGGCGTTGAAGAAATTATTCAGGCAATTGTTGCTCGTATTCCTGCTCCCAAAGGCGATCCCGAAGCTCCCCTTCAATGTTTAATTTTCGACTCGGTATTCAATTCCTTCCGTGGAATTATTGCTTATTTTAAAATTGAAAATGGCACTATCCGAAAAGGCGATTTAGTAAAGTTTGTAAATACAGGAAAAGAGTACGATGCTGATGAAATTGGAGTGCTCAAACTGGATATGATACCTACGAACGAGTTGAGTGCCGGCAACGTAGGATATATTATTTCAGGGATTAAAACTTCGAAAGAAGTAAAGGTTGGGGATACCATAACCCACGTAAAACGCCCTTGTGTAAAAGCTATCAGCGGGTTCGAAGAAGTAAAACCAATGGTTTTTGCCGGCGTTTATCCAATCGAAACAGAAGATTTTGAGGATTTGCGAACATCTATCGAGAAACTGCAACTCAACGATGCTTCACTCACTTTTGAACCTGAATCTTCGGCGGCTCTGGGTTTTGGTTTTCGATGTGGATTCTTGGGTATGCTGCACATGGAAATTGTTCAGGAAAGGCTCGATCGAGAATTCGACATGAATGTAATCACCACTGTCCCAAACGTTTCGTATAAGGTTTACACCAAAAAAGATGAAATGATTGAAGTACACAATCCCTCCGGCTTACCCGACATAATGCTGATTGACCGGATTGAAGAACCTTACATTCGTGCTTCTATTATCACCAGAACTGACTATATCGGACAAATAATGACACTATGTTTGGGTAAACGTGGTGAATTGATTAAACAGGAGTATATCTCTGGTAACCGTATGGAATTGATTTTTGATATGCCTTTGGGCGAAATAGTTTTCGATTTTTATGATAAACTGAAAAGCATTTCCAAAGGTTATGCATCCTTCGATTATCACATGAACGGCTATCGCCCATCAAAACTTATCAAACTTGACATTTTACTCAATGGCGAATCGGTTGATGCACTTTCATCGCTTATTCATTTTGACAATGCCGTTACACTCGGACGCCGAATGTGCGAAAAACTAAAAGAATTAATTCCACGTCAACAATTCGATATTGCCATACAGGCTGCTATCGGAGCAAAAATTATTGCACGCGAAACAATTAAAGCTGTACGCAAAGATGTTACAGCAAAATGTTATGGTGGCGATATTACACGAAAACGTAAACTGCTTGAAAAACAGAAAAAAGGGAAAAAACGTATGAAACAGATAGGCAATGTAGAGGTTCCACAAAAAGCCTTCCTTGCAGTGCTAAAATTGGATTAATAAAACAAAAAGTCAGAAAAACCCCTGAACGAACTTTAATATTTCTTCAGAAAACGACAACTGGTTTTTCCTGTTGTCGATTTTTTTAACTGGCAACCTCTGTTTGATTTTTTCTTTAAATTTAGCGAAATAATTCTGAAGAATTTGATGTTTTAACTCCTGAATGAACATTTTTTTAAAAATTTGAATTAGTTTTGCAAAAGTGAATAGTTTTTTATTCTGATAACTTATTCATAAATATTAATTCAAATTTTTAATGGAAAAATCTGGTTTAATTTCACAAATAATTGGTCCGGTAGTAGATGTTTATTTTGAATTCGAACAGGAAGATGACATTAGACTACCGGCTATTTACGATGCTTTGAGTGTTGATCGTGGAAATGGAAATCACCTGATACTTGAAGTTCAGCAACACATCGGTGAACAAACAGTTCGCTGTGTGGCAATGGACAGCACCGATGGTTTGCAACGTGGGTTAAAAGTTACTCCACTCGGAAGCCCAATAACAATGCCTGTAGGAAATCAGGTTAAGGGACGTTTGCTTAATGTAACCGGTAATGCCATAGATGGAATGAGCAATCTGGATAAAAAAGAATCGAGTCCTATACATCGCGAACCTCCCAAATTTGAAGACCTTACCACTACCGAAAGCGTTTTATTTACCGGCATCAAGGTTATCGATTTACTCGCCCCTTATGCTAAAGGAGGAAAAATAGGTTTATTTGGGGGTGCAGGAGTTGGTAAAACCGTGATAATCATGGAGCTTATAAACAATATTGCAAAAAAACACAACGGTTTTTCGGTATTTGCCGGTGTAGGTGAACGCACACGAGAAGGAAATGACCTTCTGCGCGAAATGATTGAATCGAATGTTATACGCTATGGCGAAGCATTTAAGAAAGCTATGGAAGAAGGCGATTGGGATTTATTAAAAGTTGACCCTGAAGAGTTGGCAAAATCTCAGGCAACACTCGTTTTCGGGCAGATGAATGAACCTCCCGGTGCACGCTCATCAGTAGCATTGTCAGGACTTACCTTGGCTGAATCTTTTCGTGACTCCGGCGGAGAAAGCGGACATGATATTTTGTTTTTCATTGATAATATTTTTCGTTTTACACAGGCTGGATCAGAAGTTTCTGCACTTCTCGGACGCATGCCTTCAGCCGTAGGATATCAGCCTACACTAGCCACCGAAATGGGACGAATGCAGGAAAGAATCACTTCAACCAAAAAAGGATCCATCACTTCGGTTCAGGCTGTATATGTACCGGCTGATGACCTTACCGATCCTGCTCCTGCCACAACATTCAGCCATCTTGATGCTACTACGGTTTTAAGTCGTAAAATTGCTGAACTTGGTATTTTCCCTGCTGTTGATCCGTTAGAATCAACTTCTCGAATTTTGAATCCTTCGGTAGTAGGTGACGAACATTATGAAACGGCACAAAGAGTAAAACAAATACTCCAGCGAAACAAGGAATTACAGGATATTATTTCAATTCTTGGGATGGAAGAATTATCCGATGAAGATAAAAAAACTGTTCAACGGGCACGAAAAGTACAGCGATTCTTGTCACAACCTTTACACATGGCAGCCCAGTTTACCGGAGTGTCGGGAGTGATGGTGAGTATTGAAGACACCATACATGGCTTTAAAATGATACTTGATGGTCAACTCGATGAAATGCCCGAAATGGCTTTTCTGAATGTTGGAACAATTAGCGAAGCTATTGCAAAAGGTCATCAATTACTTAAAATGGCAAGAAAAAAAGAAGCTTAGCATCAGAAAATTAAAAAATCAGGATAAAAAAGCATGATACTTGAAATTCTTACCCCCGAAAGAACACTATTCTCCGGAACTGTAGATTCGGTAACATTACCGGGTGTCCGCGGAAATTTCACAGTTTTGCGTAATCATGCTCCGATTATCGCTGCGCTAAAAAAAGGTATCATAAAATTCTCAGAAAATGATTTACCTGTAGGTAGAATTGAAATTGAAAGTGGTTTTTGTGAAGTTTTTAATAACGAAGTATATGTTTGCGTTGAAAAAGCAGAAAATTAAATGAAATCAATGTATAAAACCCAAAATCAGCTTTTGTTGATATTTACACTGGTTATTTTAATTACCGGATGGGGCGGATGGTGGTTCCTTAACTCATTTCTCAAACTGGAAAACATCGCATTATATCCACTTATACCGTCATTCTTTCTGGTGAATGGATTATCTGTGATAAATGTACTAACTAATATTAACAGAGATAATCCACAACGGGTTGTTAATATTTATATGATTATCAAGCTCTCAAAATTTTTTCTGTCGGCTGTGTTGATTATAATTTTGTACGTTTTGCTGAAAGAAAAAGCTAAAGAGTTGATTTTCACATTCGGAGCTTTTTATTTTTTGTATATGCTGATGGAGTTATACTTTTTTTCGCAAACTGAAAAAACCGATAAACAAAATCGTGAAAATGGACAGGTTGAATAAAAAAATATTATACCTCTTATTATTTGTACTGCTTTTTTACGGAAAGAATCAGTATGCAAATGCATCAGAATCATCAAATATACACAAATCAAGTGAGGAAATTGACGTTAAAGAATTGATTTTACATCATGTGGCTGATGCCTATGAATGGCAAATTGTCAGAATTAACAATCATGAGATTTATGTTCCTCTTCCTGTAATTTTGTATAGTAAAAGTAAAGGCTTTCATGTTTTTTTAAGTTCACGTTTCCATGAAAGTGGTACATATAAAGGCTTTACCATAGCACATGAAGGAAAGTTTTCGGGAAAAATTGTAGAAACGAATGAAAATGGCATTCAGCAACGACCATTCGATATTTCACTCACTAAAAATTCACTTTCTCTTTTATTGAGTAGTTTTTTGCTTATAATTCTCATCATACCATTAGCACGTTCATATAAACAAAACGGGTTTGTGCCCGGAGGCAACTACTCGGTGTTTATGGAAATATTTATTACAGATATTTATGATAATGTTATCAAGTCATCGCTCGGGAAACATGCAAAAAAATATGCTCCCTATTTGTTGACGTTATTTTTCTTTATTTTCATTAATAATCTCATAGGAATTATTCCTGTTTTTCCCGGTGGAGCCAATGTAACAGGGAATATTACGGTAACTTTTGTTTTGGCATTTATTACTTTTCTGGTTGTAAATATAAAAGGTTCAAAAGAATACTGGCATGAAATATTATGGCCGGATGTACCAATGTGGTTAAAAGTACCTCTTCCTATAATGCCTGTTATTGAACTTGTAGGTATTTTCATGAAACCTTTTGCCTTGATGATTCGTTTGTTTGCGAACATTTTAGCAGGACATTCGATTATTCTTGCACTAACAAGTGTTATATTTGTAACTGTAAAAATGGGCTTGGGAATAAACGCAGGAATGACTGTGATTTCTATTTTATTCAGCATTTTTTTAGGTTTGGTTGAATTTTTAGTAGCATATATTCAAGCCTACGTTTTTACATTACTCACAGCTATATTCATCAGTTTAGCCCGAGTAGAATCTCATAAAAAAGTAGAAAAATCAATCACAATTCATCATTAAACACAAAAGATTATGTTATTAACAATTATTTTACAGGCAGCAGCAGCTTCAGGTTTAGGAAAACTCAGTGCAGGTATAGGAATTGGTTTTGCAGCATTAGGTGCTGCTTTTGGTATCGGTAAGGTGGGTCAATCAGCTATGGACGGTATTGCCCGGCAGCCCGAAGCAACAAACGATATCCGTATGAATATGATTATTGCTGCAGCTTTTATTGATGCAGTATCGCTTTTTGCTATTGTTGTTTGCGGATTTATTCTTTAAATTGACTTTTTTAGTCTATCGCAAAAGTTAAACAATGTATTTTAGCATTTATTCTCATATTAATTTTCATAAAAATCAGTTATGTCATTATTAAGTCCCGATCCCGGTCTGCTTTTCTGGATGCTTGTATCATTCGGAATTGTAGTATTTATACTCACAAAATTCGGTTTCCCGGAGATTTTAAAGATGATAGACGAACGGCGGGAGTTTATTACCGAATCGCTACTCGAAGCACAAAAAGCGCGTGAAGAGTCGGAAAAACTCCGTAAAGAAAGTGCTACGCTAATTAATAAAGCAAATAGGGAACACTTACGCATAATTAACGAAGCTACCAAATCGGCACAAGAAATAGTACATCAAGCAGGTGATGCAGCCAGAGTAGAGGGAGAAAGAATGATTGAAAAAGCACGTCAAACAATTGAAAAAGAGAAAGAAGAAGCTATGCGCGATGTTCAGCGAATTATCGCTACTCTTTCGGTTGATGTTGCTGAAAAGCTCATTAAAACACAACTTGATACTTCCGGTGAGCAAATGGAATTGATTAATCGCCTGATAGATGAAATGTACATAAACAAATCCTGACTTTTAATATTTAGGTATGAATAGGGGATTAATCGCAACACGATACGCAACTGCACTTTACAGTTTTGCTGCCGATAATAATGCAGAAAAAACAGTGTATGAAGAAATGTGTAATTTTCTGAAAGTAGCAGAAGAAGTTAGCGAACTCAGATTTTCCATTGAAAATCCTGCACTGAAAATTCATGAAAAAAAGAAAATCATATATGCTTCATTCGGTGATAATCCGTGCAAAGAAACAGTACAATTTATAGAATTTTTGTTTGAAAAAGATCGGATTGATTTTCTAATTCCTACAGCTATGAAATTTACTGATCTTCACCGAAAAAAAAACAATATTCACATAGCGAGGCTAATAACAGCAACAAAACCGGATGCTGAAACAGAAAAAAAACTTATAACGATGATAGAAGCAAAAACCGGAGGCATTGTTGAGTTGGAAAAGGATATCAATCCTGATATTATCGGGGGATTTATTATCGAAGTTGATAACTTACAATGGGATGCAAGTGTAGCGCGCAGATTGAAAGAAATGAAAGATAAATATACTAAGCCATATAATTGCATGTAATAAATTGACAAATGACAAATCAGATTAAGGTAAGTGAAGTATCGGAAATACTGCGTAACCAGCTTGAGGGTATAAATACAGGAGTACATTTTGATGAAACCGGACGTGTTTTGCAGGTAAACGATGGTGTGGTGCGTATATACGGACTTAATAATGCCGAATCAAATGAATTGCTTGAGTTCGAAAATGGCATGAAAGCCATTGTGATGAATCTTGAAGAAGATAATGTAGGTGCTGTTTTACTCGGACCTACAAACAGAATAAAACAGGGGTTTACTGTTAAACGTACAAAACATGTGGCATCAATCATGGTGAGCGAGTGCATGTTAGGACGTGTTATTAATCCATTGGGAGAACCAATTGATGGAAAAGGAGAATTTAAAGGGAATTTAACCGAAATGCCGCTGGAAAGAAAAGCTCCGGGAGTAATTTTTCGTCAACCTGTAAATCAACCTCTCCAAACCGGTCTTAAGGCCATTGATGCTATGATTCCCATTGGCCTCGGGCAAAGGGAACTGATTATTGGAGACCGTCAAACAGGAAAAACAAGTATTGCCATTGATACTATCATCAACCAACGAAAGAATTTTGAAAACGGAAATCCTGTATATTGCATCTATGTGGCAATTGGTCAAAAGGGTTCTACTGTAGCTACCATTGTAGAAACTCTTCGTCGGCATCAGGCACTCGATTACTCCATAATAATAGCCGCAAATGCATCCGATCCTGCAGCTTTACAGTATTTTGCACCATTTGCCGGAGCTGCCGTTGGTGAGTATTTCCGCGATACAGGCAGACACGCACTTGTTATTTACGACGATTTGTCTAAACAGGCAGTAGCTTATCGCGAAGTATCGCTTGTATTACGCCGTCCTTCGGGTCGTGAAGCATATCCCGGCGACATTTTTTATCTGCATTCCCGCTTGCTCGAACGTGCTGCGAAAATAATAAACAGACAGGAAGTTGCCGAAAAAATGAACGATTTGCCCGAAAGCCTTCGTGGCAAAGTGAAGGGTGGTGGGTCACTTACAGCACTACCAATTATTGAAACCCAGGCCGGCGATGTTTCTGCTTATATTCCAACAAATGTTATCTCAATTACCGATGGACAGATTTTCCTCGACACTGATTTGTTCAATCAGGGTATTCGACCTGCAATCAACGTGGGAATCTCCGTGTCACGTGTAGGTGGAAATGCTCAGATAAAAGCGATGAAAAAAGTGGCAGGTACACTTAAAATAGATCAGGCGCAATTCCGTGAGCTTGAAGCTTTCAGCAAATTTGGTAGCGAAATGGATGCCGTAACAACTATGACCATTGATAAAGGACGAAAAAACACAATACTGCTGACACAGGCACTCAACAATCCGATGCCTGTTGAAAAGCAAATTGCAGTACTATATTGTGGCACTCAAGGGTTACTTCGTGAAGTACCAGTATCAAAAGTTAAAGAATTTGAAGCTAATTTGCTGACGATACTTGAAACATCGCATAAAAACGATGTGCTTGATGTGTTAAAAACAGGAATAATCGACGAAAAAGTAACAAATATTATCGAGAATGTAGCTTCGGCTGTTGCAACAGAACTTGCCGAAAATAATGAAACTGATAATTAAACCGTTAACTTATAATTTTAAAAATTGAGTTCATTAAAAGAAATAAAATCACGTATTCAGACGGTAAAATCGACGCAGAAAATTACATCGGCCATGAAAATGGTTTCCGCTGCAAAATTGCGTAAAGCCGAACGTATTGTTGTCAGTTTCAGACCTTATCAGCAACGCCTGAATGAAATTCTACGTAATTACCTGAGCACCGCCCAGGAAATTAACTCAGTTTTCACCAGGATAAGAGATGTGCACAGAGTGGCAATCGTAGTTTTTGCATCGAATTCCGCATTGTGCGGAAACTACAATAATATTCTGATCAAACGTATGCAACAATCCATAAAAACGCATCGTGATGTACGGAAAGAAGATATTATTATTTTCCCTATCGGCAAAAAAGTGTATCAGGCATGCAATAAACTGGGAATTAAAGTTGCCGGAAATTTTGATGAACTGGCTGAAAAGCCTGATTTGGAAAAAGCCGGAAAACTGGCTGAACAGCTTATGGATATGTTTGTTAAAAATGAAATCGATCGTGTAAAAGTAATTTATTTTCATTATGTAAACAAAGCAGTACAAAAACTCGCTGTGGACACTTTTCTTCCATTTGAACTCTCATACTACGGTAAAGGACAGATTAAAGCCGACTATATTATTGAACCAAGCAAGGAAGAAGTTATTACCCGACTTATTCCTATTGTGCAGAACCTCAGAATTTATGCTACCATGCTCGATGCTTATGCTTCGGAACATGCTGCACGCACTGTAGCAATGCAAATTGCCGACGATAATGCCGACGATTTGCTCGAAGAACTTTCATTAGAATACAACAAACAACGCCAACAGGCAATTACTGCTGAATTGCTCGATATCGTAGGAGGCTCATTCAGGTAAAATCTTACCTGAACTCTTGAAATATTTTTTCGGAAATGATATCAGCAGTTATTTTTTGATTTATTTTCAAAACGAATGTTTATTACTACGCAATTTTTCGTATTGTTTTGATAAAATTACAAAATATCTTTGAAAAAAATATTTGAATATTTGCAATGAAAAATTCATTATTAAGCAAGTAAAACCAAAAATACTTTTTAAAGTTTTCAACAATTTTCTTTTATTCATCTGTATATTATCACTTTAAACTGTTGATAACTTGTGTTTATAAGTTGTTAATAACTACAGGCAAAAAAACTTGCAAAACGCATTGCCGATGTTTTATATTTGCAAAACAAGCTTCGGCTTGAGACATAAGCAAAATGCTGAACGATCTTTGAAATGTTGATAAGCCAAAAAAACTGAAAGTTAAAAACGCCGTTTCCAAACGCAAAGGCGAATTAACACTTTGGATGAAATGCGAACTGATAGTTCGGAAAAAGTTATCTCCTGTGTTGTGTGCGAAAGCGTGCAACGAGATGTATAGCAAGACCAGCGGTCAGAAGGTATTTACCAATTTGTTCGTCGCATGAGGGTTGGACTCAACAGATTATAAATGGTGCGTTTTAATTAACGCAACTTGTCGGTTCCACCGACAGGCAAGCCGGGTAGCCGGGAAAAACCACACGAAGACAACTCACCTTGTCAGATAAGGGTTATCGGAAAAGCGCAAGGAGCATAAAGCCCCTGAAAGCAAATCCAAAGTTCCGTGCGATGCAGCACACGAAAAATTTAAAGTCCGGGGAAAGCAGACATTTAACTAAACTCAGGCTTAATACCTGACAGTTTTAGAGGCAGAAATACCAATAGAGTATTACACAGACAGAAACGATGCAGCACTATGTTACCCCCGATAGCAATATCAATGGGAACATGTAAAATCTCTTGATGCATAAGTGAAAACTCAAAGCTTATACCAACTACCTGAAAAAAGGCACACCACCCGTAAGCAGGCAAGAGGAAACGGAAAAAGGAGCATGAAGTAATCAATTGAAATCCCTCAACAGGATGTTCAATAATGCAACAGTGCTACAATGGAAGTTTAAAGCAAGCAAACCATGAAGTGAAAACGTCAAACGAATGCACGCATATTAAGCAGAGAATCGAACGAAAAACGCAATAATGCCAAGAAGTGTTCACGCGGACATAACTGCAGTAAAGCTGGGAAAGTTGTTTAGGCAGCTGCCCGATGCGCCAATCGTGATACTGAAGCAAAAGAGTTTTGTTGAAACGGAACTTGAAAAAGATTCGGCAACAAAAGTGTGCTAAGCAACGCAAAAGTCAGATGTAATTTTCTGAACCAAAAGTTTCGAAAGGGAAATTTCAGACTGCAAATGACCGAAAGGCAGAAAAAGGAAGAATCCCCTGGGAGTTTGCAGGAAAACTAACAAACTCGAACAAGTAATTGTTATAGATAGATAGTTATCCAATTCCAAATGAAAATTGAAAGACCGATTCCCCTAAGAACCGAATTGAGATTTAACGCGGAAAAAATGCAAACTTAAACCAGAAACTTAGCAGATAAAACCCTTGAAGAAGCCGGAAAGTTTTTCAAAATCGACTTATTGCCGAACAAGAAAAACCAACTGAAATTCAAAACGGAGTTTAACAACGCAAACTCACAAAAAGCTTGCAATGTACATCTGCAAATGTATCAGAAGCACTCGAAGGATTATTTTCATCAACATTCGAACAGTCATTCACACATATACTTATGTCAGAGAGGGCACTCCGAAAGGAATGCCCTCTCACTATTTTATACAAGTGCTATAAATTTTTTCAAAAAAAATACTTACTCTTTATTTCCTAACGATTTTTGCATTTTAAAGTGTGGAATGGTTACTTCGGTAAACACATCACTTACTATTTCATATCCCATTTTTTGATAAAATGGCACTGCAGCTTGCCTGGCGTGTAAAATCAATTGTTTATAGCCATGCAAAACAGCAAGATTTTCAGCAAACCAAACAAGTTTTGAACCAATTTGCTTTCCCTGAAAAGAAAAATTCACTGCTACCTGTCGCATTTTTATTACATTATTCCCGAGTGGTACAAGTAACAAAACTCCCACCAATTCAGACTGTAAAAAAGCACCTATATGCCATTGTAAATTTTCATTTGATAAATCTTCATCATACAAACTCAGTCCAAGCGGAATACGTAAAACTTCATTCCTTAATTTTAGTTCAGCTTTGTACAAATCGGAGTTGTAATCAAATTGTTTTATAACTAAATCAGAATTTTGAGACATGTATAAATTTGTTTTAAAATTTCACATTAAACCTTTGATTTTCAATTCTACTCTTCGGTTAAGCGCTCTTCCTTTTTCAGTATCATTTGAATTTCCCGGTTTACTTTTTCCATATCCTATTGCTTGTAGTAATTCAGGATTACATCCTTGAGATATCAGAAACTTTCTTACAGCTTCTGCACGCTTTTCTGACAGTTTAAGGTTATATTGCTCCTCTCCTACGCTATCTGTATGCCCTGAAATCTCAACTTTTAGTTTTCGGTTTTTAATAAATTCAGCCCATCGTTTCAGTTCAGCCATCGATGCAGGCAAAAGTGAACTTTCATCAAAATTAAAGAAAACATTATTAAGCCTGAGTGCTTCGCCTGAATTTACAAGTTCCTCAATTTTGAATAAACGCATGTCATTTTCAAGATGTTTTGCATTTGTTTCAGATTTTAAATCCAGATGATAACTTTCATTAAGCAAACTATCAGCCTGGGCATAATACTCGTAAAACTTACCGTGAGGCAAAACAAGATAATAACTGCCATCCGCAGGATCAGAATAAAGTACTCCGATATTTTTCTCACTCGTAATGTCGTTCCAAACTAATTTTGTTGAAACAGGCTTTTCAGCAATGTTTTTTATTTTTCCCGATACAGTAGAAACTATACCGGGCCGCATTTTAAGGGGTAAAACAGCTTCATATAAATCTTCTGTGCCGGTAAGTCCCAAATTATCCGAAGTAATATTATAATTCATTCTCTGAAAATTTGATAAAAGTTTGCTTGCAAATAATGTAGGATTTTCAGTTTTAAAGTTCGAAAACAACACACTGTCCTCCGAAACATCGAAAACGAGTGTTTGACAAACACCGGATATTCCTGATTTTTGCATTAGTTTGAACGTAATGTCAGCTTTATTACACACACAAACGTCTTCATCTGTTAAAACAATAATAAATTTTTGTTGGGTTTCGGAATTTGAGTTTCGTTGAAGATACAAAACTGCAGCCTTGTAAGCTTCGGAGGTAGTTGTTTTTCCGGTTGTGACTAAATTATCAACAAACTGATATTTCAGACGCAAAGAAGTATCAAAACCACAACTATCTGTTAGCGGGGAATAACATTGTCCCGCGTAAGTAAGTATGGCTGTTTCTGTATTAACAGACTGTTTTAATATATTACGGGCTAATGATTTTATTTTGTCAAGTTTTTGTCCTGCCATACTCCCCGAATTATCCATCAACAACAAAAGAGAAACATTCGCAACTGCATTATTACTTCGGGCAAAATAAGCTTTATCTCCATTCACATTGATTTTAAAACCTATATCGTCGCCGGTGGTATTCAACTCTTTTCCGATATTTTCGGGCTCACTCCAGCAAGTCCAGCAAGTATCCGATAGTCTTACCGATTTGTAAACATCCAATTTTCCTACCCCCCCATGACCATTAGAGCTAAAATAAAGCGTTTTCATATCGGCATGCAAAAATGGCGAACGTTCGTTTTGTTGGGTATTTATAGCAGACCCTAAGCTTATGGGTTGACTCCAATTATTGTTATTATCGCGCAAGCAAATAAAAATATCAGTTTGTTGAAAGAAATCTTTCACTTCAGGAAATAACCTGCTAAGTTTATCGGGTTTTAAAGCAGTAAATAATATACCTTTTCCATCCGGAGTAAAAGCGCCATCAAGCACATTACCGAAGTTGTAAAACGGACCTTCGAGAAATTTCGGTATTGTCCAACTGTCCGAAGTTTTTTGTGCTATGTAAAATTTTCCGTTTCTGACAAATAACATTTCGGTACCATCGGCCGAAATGCTTAATGGTGCATCATTAAATTTCGAAGTAGAAAATTCATTAATAACCTGAGGTTTTACCCAAACATCTCCAACGCGTTCAGAAACAAAAATATCTTCACCTCCAATATTATCACTTCTGCCGGTACCGCAAAAATACATACGCTTTTCGCCCGATGGAAAAACCGGGGAAAATTCACCTCCTTGTTCTGTGTTAACAGTTTCTGCGAGTGGTTTTACTGTTACAGAAGCATCTGTTGAAGAGTTTAATATTTTGAGCAAATGGGTAATTTTTACATTATTATACCCGAAAAACGGTTGATATTTTCGAACAACAGTGGCAGCAGTCTTCCATTTTTTTGCTTTAATATCAGCAGCAATAAGATTTTGTAATGCCAAAAATGCTTTGGACAAAGGAGCTGCAATCTTGATAAATTCATCAAAATTCCGGAATTCTTTTTCGTTATATGGCAAGTCTAATTGTAATCTTTCAGCAAGCAATGCACGTCGGTAATTTTCATTTTTAATTTCTTCTGAAAATTCGTTACCATAAATGGTATAAAATTTCTGAAGTAATTCAACATCAAATTTTTCGGCAATTACTTTATGAACAGAATCTAAAATACTTTCAGTAAATTTTCCTAATGCTGAAATCGAAAAAAAACAACTTAAAAACGTAATTAGAAGAACAGTTCGTCTCAGAAAAAAATTTCTGAAATGTAAAATGAACAAAAAACCAAGATCATGGAATTTGACCTGCATTTTGATTTAATTGGATTATTGTGTAATCAGCTTTTATTTAAAGCATCAAATACAACCTTGATTACTAAAACATTAACCAAACACCTTATAAACTTTATAAACTTTATAAACTTTTCACTAACAATTTTAGAATATTACTCGCCAATAATTTTCACAAGCACACGTTTATTACGTTTACCATCAAATTCGCCATAGAATATTTGTTCCCACGGACCTAAATCGAGTCTGCCATTGGTAATAGCCACTACTACTTCACGCCCCATAATGGTTCGTTTTAAATGTGCATCGGCATTGTCCTCATATCCGTTATGACGATATTGGCTGTAAGGTTTTTCCGGAGCGAGTTTTTCGAGCCATAGTTCGAAATCGTGAAGAAGACCGGACTCATCATCATTTATAAAAACACTTGCAGTAATGTGCATGGCATTTACAAGAACTAATCCTTCAACTACCTTACTTTCAGCTACGCAATGTTCAATAATTGAAGTTATATTCTCGAAACCTCTTCGGTTGGGTACGTTAAACCATAATTCTTTGCGGTAACTTTTCATTTTTATAATGTTTAGTTTTTATTTAATTATATTTGAAAGCATCAAACTCTTCTACAAAACTAATATTTATCCGATTAATTTTAAAACATAATTGTATGTAAAAACTTTCAATTATTTTTGACTTTGATAATCAACGATTTTTTACTTATGAATATCTTTATCAGACATTTTATTCTTTTACTTTCGTGGCTAATCTCTTCCACCGTTTTGCAATCGCAAATTACGAACCCGGTTCTTTATGCTGTACCTACTTTAACTATTTCGCCCGATGCTCGTGCTGCAAGTTTAGGTAATACAGGTGTTGCAACTTCGCCTGATGTGTATTCACAATTTTGGAATCCAGCCAAGTACGTTTTTTCAGAAAGTGAGAAAGGAGCATCACTTTCCTACTCATCGTGGCTAAGCACACTAATGAGAACTTACAAAATGACATATCTTTCAGGCTTTTACCATTTGAGTAACAATAAATCTCTGAGCATTTCGGCAGGATATTTATTAAAAGGGAAAATCACTTTCTCACAAAATGCCGATTATATTGATATGCGTACCAACTTGTACGAATTTTATATTGATGGAGCAATTGCACACAAATTTACCGATGATTTTTCAGCATCCCTGGCTTTACGGTATATAAATTCAAATCTGTATAATGAAATAAACTTCACAGGCGAAAATGAAGTTTATGCCGGAAACGCTTTTACGGCAAACATTGGAACTTATTATCGTAAAAATATCGATAACGGCATTTTAGCGCTTGGAATGAATATTTCTGATTTGGGAACCAAAATTTCTTTCGATAATAATACAACTACAAAATTTCTTCCTGCAAATTTTCGTTTAGGCGGTTCGTACAGTTTTTATTTTGAAGAAAATAAACAAATTTCAATTAATGCAGAAATAAATAAATTGCTTGTTCCCTCACGAAATGGCAATAATGATTATGAAAACACCTCTTCAATTAAAGGAGTTTTGCTTTCGTTTACCGATGCTCCAGGAGGATTTTCAGAAGAATTAAAGGAAATTTCTTATTCCGCAGGCGTTGAATATTCATCGAATAATCAATTATTTTTACGAGCCGGTTACTTTAATGAATCGCCTACAAAAGGCTTCAGAAGCCATTTCGCTTTAGGAGGCGGCTATGCTTTAGGCGCACTCCGAATTGATATGGGTTATATAATTTCAATGGCACAACAATTCAACATGCTTGACAGAATGTTGAAATTGTCATTGTCTTATGAACTTTGAAAAAATTATTTTTTCTGAGAAATTTTCAATGTCAGAACGTAATCAGTTGATTTATTCAGTACAGGCAACCAAACCTGCAATCCTGTTTTGTTTTGTTCGAACTTAACTTTTCCGTATCCTAATAATTCAACCATATTTATCTGTTTTTTTACCTTATCGTTGGTTGTTGCAAACGATTGAATAGATATTTTTTCAGATTTTGGTTTGCCCATTACAAATGCATACACAATATTTTTGTTGGAAGTAAACCTGATATCCTCAGCTGAATAATTTAATTTTCCCTCATTAAAACCCTGCGCGTTAATCGGATTTGCAGTATTCGCGGTTGGTCCTTCGCCAAAAACAACCCACGGACGCGAATTATAAATTCCTTCGCTGTTCACCTTCATCCATTCACCAATCTCATTTACAACTTTTAATTCTTTATCATCGATTGATCCATCACCTCTTACGGGTATATTTAAAAGCATATTTCCGTTTTTACTTACCACATCAACGAGCATTTTAATTACTTTTTCTGCCGGTTTGTACCTGTTTTGATTATATACTTCGCGACGATAATGCCATTCGCCTATGCAGGTACAGGTCTGCCATGGTTGTTCCTGAATTTTATCGGGTGCTCCTTTTTCAACATCCCACACAAGCGCTTTTTTCTGTTCATCGGTAAGAATTTTACCAAAAATTACTCCTTCCGATTTTCCTTTCGTACGCTTGAGATTATGATTATAAAAATGCGCGGCAATTTCAACTCCTACATTACTTACAGGCCAAAGCGGAAGCGCGGTGTCATCGAAATAAATTAAATCAGGATTGTACTTATTAATTAAATCGATGGTGCGATTATAAAATCGCGTATTGTATTCTTCGGATGGCTGCGATGCGCCGTTTCCCCAATTCCATTGTTTGTGAATATTTCCCGGATTTTCATACCCTTCGCTTGGAGTATGCCGTTGAGCATATAATTCCTGCGGATCATATCCTTCCCACCATTTACCTTTACCATCTTCTTTAGTAAGACTTCCATCGTAAGGAATGCCGACTTTTTCGCCTTTCTTATCCGAAAGTTGTGAAGTTTCGTAAAAAAGCCATGCATGTGCCGCATGATTACTCACTCCGAAGTATAATCCATTTTTTCTCGCTGCTTTTTCCCATCCACCGATAATATCTTTTTTGGGTCCGATATTTACTGAATTCCATGGTTGATATTTACTGTCGTAATTATCAAAATTATCGTGATGATTTGCCATAGCAAAGAAATAACGCGCTCCGGCTTTCTTATAAAGTTTTACCAACTCTTCAGGATTCCAGTTTTCAGCTTTCCATGCATTACAAACATCTTTAAAACCAAATTCAGAAGGATGACCATATTTCTGAATTTGGGCTTTATATTCACGGCTTCCTTCTACATACATAAACCGGGCATACCAATCGCCTTCTTCCGGTTCACATTGCGGTCCCCAATGAGCCCAAATTCCGAATTTAGCATTCCTAAACCAATCGGGAACTTTATAATTTTCTAATGATTCCCATGTTGAGGTGAATTTTCCCTTCTCCATCGGTTCTTTTTGGGACACCGCTTTGTTTGTTGAAAATAATACTACTATCAACAAAAACAAATATTTTACTTTCATATATGTGATTTTTATTGTTTTACAAATTTCAGAACTTCACCGGTTTTTAGTTTAACAAAATAATAACCCTGAATCAAATCATTTACATCAACGTCATTGTTAATCAACATTTCTGTTTTTACTTTCAATCCGCTTAAATTATAAATTTCGATTGAATTTTGTTGCAATACATTTTTGGTAAAATGCAATCTGTCTTTTACAGGATTCGGATAAATTCTAATTTCTGAATCTTCAATCAATTCCATAGCGTTAAAAACATCCGGATTAATTAAAATATATCCCGCAGTTTCAAATGCCGATGCTGTATTTCCGGTTGAAAGTTCACGCTGTTTGAAAACACGTGCCTCGGTTGTTAGCACAGACCTACAACGGAGCGTTGCTGTAACAGTATCGTCATTACATGTTTGCAGTTGCGATAGGAAAACAGGATTGTCAATTTTTTCATCGTAAACCACACGTGCATATTGTGTTATAGCATTACCCACGGCATTTTCGGCAGTGCGACCGACTTTTATTTTGTAACCATTGATATTCCCTGTGCCCTGCTGCACAGCCAGATATGAAAATACTTCGCCCACGGGCACAGCCGAAAGCGCAGATTCCTTTTGCAAAATCACATCAAAGCCATTTCGGGTAACATTTTTAATGCGCACTACAACCGGTACTTCGTTGTTTGCCGTTGCAGGTGAAACCAGCACCACAGGTACCGAATCGAAAGGAGCAGGAAAATTTACCGTTTTCCATGTGTTGCTAACCGTAGTTTTTAAAGCTATTGCCTTTAATCCACCAAAATCATAAGTGCCGGGTTTTATAAGAAAATACGGCAGTTTTTCCTCTACGGTTAATGCAGTAATTTTTTGATATGCCCATGGTTGCAATTGTAATTGCATCAAGCGGTTGCTTGCAATTTTCACTTTTGTGGTGAGTAAAGCCGTTAAATTGTTATTTGTAACAGCGCCTGTAAAAACACATGGAACTGTACTGTAAGCTTCGCTAAATCCCACGAGATTCCAATCGGTATTCGATAAAGACAGATTTCCATACTGAATATCGCTACCAGGCACTACAAAAAAAGATTTTTCATTTGAAATTTGCTCAACACCATTACTGAATAGAAGCCGTATTCTGTAAGAGAATTTTGAAGCAGTTTTAAAATCAGGCGTTTCAGTATAACTTGCTAAAGATGTAACAGTTTTTCTTCGATGTACTTCAGTCCATTCGCCGTTATCGCTTTTTCGTTCCACAACTATCCGATAAGCAAACTCCTGCGCGGTTTTATCCCACGTAACAGAAATTCCTGTGCTGCTTGCATTAGCGCTCAATGTAATTTCCGGTTTATAAGTTGCAGGAAACTTATATGTAGGAATTACCTCATAAGCTTTCTTAAATGCCAAAGGTGGCTTGCTGTCGCGATATAATTCGCCGGCAGGAGTTATCCAACCCTCATCGGTTATTAACATGCGTTTGTAGCCAACCCAATTGTAAATGGAATAACGCTCAACAAACGATGCCGTATCCATAACGTTTAAAATCGCTTTTAATTCATTATACTGCTTTGTGAGCGATTCGCTGTAACCATCAGGCCACCATTCTGTAGTCCAACTTGCTCCATTGTTCCATTCTTTTATCCAAAGTGGTCGGCCTGTTCGCTGATATATTGCTTTCAGGTTGTTGTACCATTGACTTGCACTTAAACCACCCCAGTAAGCATGAATTACCACATAATCGCAACGGTAATTCCGCGCTTTTATACTGTCGATAAACGGATAAAGCCAACTTGAGAATTCAGTACAAGCCGGACTTCCGATACGTAAACCTGATTTCATAAATTCAGGCCATTGCGCCACTGCCTGTGCTACTGTAATATTCGATTGTTCTGTGTGGTCGGGTTCATTGTAAGACATCACATGGCTAATATTTTCTTTATTGTTTATTTCATCCCACGAAGGCCAGTAACGTTGCCATTTTTCAGGCACATATTCATAATTATTTTTCGAAGATTGGTCGGCACTCCACGTATAAAGCCAGGTGCCATTCATTTTGTTTGTGTTCGATTCGGGACTTCCTGATGACATCCATCCGGTTTGGCACCATCCTTTTTTTGATACAAATTCCCATTTAAAAACACGTATGAAAGATACCGTACGATCAAGATATTGCGACATAGCAGGAACTTCCAAATCGGCATCAGAAGCAATAAAAACCCTGCTATAACCACTTCCATCTGCATTATTTGCAAAAGTAGCCATGTATCCTTTTTTAAGTTTAAACGATCGAATCGAATTATCGAATTCGCCTAAGTTGTTATTATAAACATGAAGTGAATATTTTTGAGAATTTCCACCGTAATTTTGTTCATCATAAACCGTAAGGGGTTGATATGAAGGTGCATGTGGCATTATAAGAGTTCCGTGTCGGAAAATTGCAACTCGTGCATTGACATCGTTTTTTGCCTGAACGCCATTTATGTAAATATATTGCAATAAGCTATCCACAACTGCCTGAGGCCTTATATTATTAAAATAAATCCATGAATCTTCAGAGTTTAACTGAATTACTGAATTCACCAATGGTTTTATTGAAGCAGATATATATAATTCAGTTCTTCCGTTGATAATCACTTCTTTGTCGGTAAAAGATGTAGCATTTGAAACATTTCCCGTTACTATTAATGTAGTTCTTTCCTGAGCCGTTAAAAAGAAAATTATATTCGCAAAAACTGTTAGAAGAAATAGTCTTATTATTCTATTATTATTTGGACCTTTCATTTTTAACAAATTCTAAAGTTTGTTATTTATTTATGTAAGGAAATTTATTGACTTTAGTGAATTGAAAATCAGATTATAAACTTCAAGCTATTTGATTTTATTGCAATAAAATTTTCTTGGTCAGAATACAATTATCTGATGTTAAGCAAATAAAGTACAAACCTTTATTTGAAATATTTTCGGATTCAATTTTTATAATTTCTGTTTCTGATTTGAGATTCCTTGTATAAATCGTTTTACCTAGCAAATCAAATAATTCGACTTTAAAATCCTTCCGAAATTTTTTATTTTCAATAATGATGTTTTCTCCGGATTGATATATTTTAAAGTCATTCTCTTTTTCAGGAAATTGAACAGCTGATGGTATTATTTCTGTCAACACTAAATCATCGATAAAAAAGTTATAATTTGTAGCTGTTGTATTTTTTGAATAAACAATGTAAACCTCAGAAGCAGGTGCAACAAAAGATAATGATGTACTTTGAGGAGTTTGTGTGGCAAGATTACTGGCCGCAACCTGAGTTGTGGTATACACACCACCAATAGCAGCTGAACGTGCCGCATTTGGCGAAGTAGTTGCATAAATATTAACGAGGGAAGAAGTACTGGTACTTTGGCACTTGTATTTGAGGTCGAGGCGGTAAGTTGCACCCCTGTTTAAGTTCTGTATTTTATGGCTTATCAAATTGTATGAAGTGGCATCACCCAGAAACCGCAGATACATACATCTTTTCCCCTCAGAAGCCCAGGCAGAGGTCTGAACTCTTGAATATCCATATTGTCCCAATTGTATGGGTTCATTCGCCGGAATCCATACCCCAAGAGGACCGGCATCGGTTGGGCTATTTTCAAAACCTCCATCAAAAAAATACTGACCGGCTACTTTTGCTACTTTTTGTAAACAAAAACCGGCATTTAACGATGTTGAAGTTTTATCGGCATATAGGGTACGATCATGAATAATGGAATCGGACCCGATTACTTTTCCGGAATGTGATGCTTGGGTTATATAAACAAGTGTATCGGAAATTCCCTGTAAAACCCACATGGAATTATTAGTAATATCGTTCGTAAAATTCAACCGATTTTCGGAAACAGAAAGATATTTTCCGGCATCATTCAAAAGAGCATAAGTATTGAGAATTCCGGTAATTGGAATGAAAGTAAAAATTTGCGTCGGGTCATTCAAATCGGCATGTCGTAAAACTCCATTTTGAGCATTTGTTTTCGCACCAATTACTTTCCCGCCAGCTCGTTGCTGAATGTAATATTTCTCAGTATTCTGTATATTTAAAAAGTTAGTAGTAAAACTGGCAGTAACAGGAATTTTTTTTATAATCCCTCCGCTTGAGAGAGTAATATTATCACTAATCGAATAAAATCCTTTGAATTCAAGTTTAACAATTTGTTCCAATGCGTTAGGGGCTAAAACTGAGGGTGAAACTGAAATTCCATCTGGTGCTGAAATCCTGATACTATCGCAAAGTTGAAAACCACTCACGTACATAGTAACTGTTCGCACAGCATCAGTAAAGCTAAAGTTTGTCGATGTTGTGTAAATCTGACTTGTAGCCTCAGCAGTTTTTGTCAGTTTCATATCATCGATATATTGCAAAAAGTTGGTGGTAGTAGCAGGATTTTTCACAAAAACTACCCAGCAACTCACAGCAGGTGCAACAAAAGTAATGGAAGCTTCTTGTGGCGATTGGGTAGCAGCAGTTGTTGAGGGTGGAATTGTTGTAAATACATTGCCAAAACGTGAATTAATCTCATCGTTTGCAGTAAGCGAAATGAACGAACTCGAAGTTGCAGTGGCAGTATTTACGTTGCTTTGTTTGTATTTGTAGGTAAATCTGTATGTAGCTCCGGGAGTTAAATTATTCAGCTGATGACTAATACGTGTATATGAATTTTCATCGCCATAAAAACGCAGAATAAAAGCGTTATTTCCTGCCGATTGATAACCATTGTTCACAACCCGCGAACGATAATTCAGCGTTGCAGCATCGTTGTTTCCAAAAATCCGGTTATTGTTATTTACCCAAATGCCAAGAGGCGTACCTTCAATTACTGCATTTTCAAATCCGGGATCAATTAAACCATTCACTATCATTTCAGATTCCGGTACAAGTTTAAACAAACCATTGGCATCCGATGCTGTTTTATTACACAATAATAATGAACCTGAATTAAAACTTTCAGTAGCCAGATATCCGCTTGAACCACTTTTAAAACGGAGAGAATTCAATCCTGTTCCTTCAACTTTCCACTCACCATACAATCCCTCGGAAGTTTCAGAATATTCAGTAAGTTGCAACAAGTCAATACTGTTAATCAGGTAATATCCTTCTATATTTTGAATATTGTAAGTGTTGGTTTTTCCGGAAACAGGAATAAATTGGAATAATTGCGCATTACTTACTGATGGAATATTTAAAACCGCTTCATTGTACTGCGTATTACCAATCACTTTGCCTGAAAGTGTATGCATTTGCAGGATATAATAGCGCTCCGAAATAGAAATTTGAGCAGAAATCTGAGATACTATCAAAAAAAAGAATGATATTGCAAAAAAACGATGGGGTATTTTACGGTTCATGGATAAAAGATTTTAGACAAAAACAGCTCCCAAAAATACATAAAATAGGCATATAGACAGTTAAATAAGCGTTCAATGTGGGAGAAAATGAATGCAGAAAGGAAGTATGAAATTAAAAAAGGGATATGCAACAGAACGCAATATCCCTTTTTGACTATAAAACAATTAAAAAAAGATTGTAAAAGAAAAGACACAGAAAAGAATAACAAAAAAAAATTAATTTATCAACATGCTTAGTAACTACAAATTTTCCCTTCGCGCTCTGATAAATCTTTAAATTGTTTAGCCAGCGCTTTTGGGATTTTTCTTTTTTGGCTGTGATATTTCACAGTTTTATTTCTTTTGTCATTTTGGTAAGCTTTTCGGTCAACAAAAATAGCTAATGCCCCAAACTGATTTACTCGAAAACGAGATCTGGCCATTGATATTTGAACTCCAGAACCGGTTAAGGTTCCATTTTTTTCGATATTATCATAATTATTTCTAACTACTTTCAAATTTGATAAAGTATTTTCGAATTTAGCCTGATCAAATGTAAACATACAGTCAATCAAATCTTTTACAACTTGACAATACTTGTCATTTGTTTCATTTAGTAAATTTAGAGTTTGTTCGGGCGTTAATTTTGTTTGACTATAACACATTGAAGCCCAAAAAGCAAAGAGAATGAACATTAGCTTTTTCATAAAATTTTGTTTTTAAAAAGTTAATTACTTATTTATCAGCATAAAATAATAATCGAATTCACCATTGGTAAGTGTAAGCGTTTCATCTGCTGTACCGTTGTAGCCTTTTACTTTAATATTGTTAAATGTTCCTTTAGCACCCATGTAGTTCTCTTTTGAGAAGTAGAATTTTTCTACATTTATTGTTCCGCTACCTGTAACAGGTGTGTAATTGTAGCCGTTAATTTTCACTTCGAAGGTAGCTTTTCCACGATTATCGGTTTTTTTGGGCAATTCCTCTATATATGCATGATTTCCTTCAGCAAGTTTAGAACTGTCGTTGCAACCAAAAGTCAATGTAATTTGTATATCGCCGGTAGTGGCTGATGTGCCGTTAGTGGCTATCAAACCCTTACCATAAGGTATCGATTTGCCGTTTTCGTAACTGTAATTGCCTTCGGTAGTAATGAATGTGGCATCAAACTGCGTAGCTCCTATCTTACATTTAAAAATTTGAGCGGAATCGGTTGGGTTTGATAAACCCGGAATATCGCATGAATGTAGAAGAAAAGTAAAACCAACAACAATCAGCAATAGTAATAAATTATTTTTCATAACGCAATATGTGTGAAATAGAGATTAATATTGGGGGAATAACGTTGATACAGTTTTACAAAAAACCAAATTGCAACTCAGACAAAGTACAATATTTTCAACTAATACATTGTCAGAGTTAAAGCAATTTATTATTCGTTTTTGCTGTATGCAAGGCTGAATGTCTTCATGTTATCTTTGTCGAAAATGAAAACTGCCTGAATATCATCGGGTTTAAAAACAGTATGAAAACAGAATTTTGTAAATTGGGTTTTCTTTGCTGCTACAGTAAAGAAATTTGCATAATCGCCACTCGTTGCTGCTGTTTTATAATTAAAAACCAAACTGCCATTTTTGAGTAAAACAGCCACATAATAATTTCCCCATTTCAGCTCATAATCAGCATTATTAATTACTGCACCTGTAATTGCAACATATTCCTTGTTGTCGGAAGCTGTTGAAACTGAATAAATAGTGTGATAAAATCCGAATACATAATCGATCGTTTTCAATGGATTTGAAATGCTTTCGTAATAAAAAGGACTGCCGGCATTGGCAAACTGAGCAATGAACATGAACATTGCAATAGCAAAAAATTTTGTTTTCATAAAAATAATTGTTTAATTTTTCACTGATACATTTTAAAATAACTTATGATAAAAAAATTTGAAAATAGCACAAAATTGATTTGTATAATACTATTAAACAGAATATTAATAGATTCAGAA
Organism: uncultured Paludibacter sp.; assembly: GCA_964508285.1. GTDB lineage: Bacteria > Bacteroidota > Bacteroidia > Bacteroidales > Paludibacteraceae > Paludibacter. The sequence continues at coordinate 14,281 of CAZDSY010000010.1, read as the reverse complement.
TAAAAGTTTAATGCAAATCAATATCATTAATAAAATATAAAACATACAAAACAAAAGTAAAGTATAAAAAACAAAAAAATATCCATATAAATATGGATATTTTAAAATAATTATAGGGATTTTTTAAATCAGTTCATGGAGAGAAATCCGGTTCGTAATGCATATTTAATTAATCCAACAATGGATTTACTGCCCGTTTTTTCCATAATACTTAACCTGTGTGTATCAACAGTTTGCTTACTGATATAAAGCTGTTCTGCAATTTCCCTACTCGTTAATTCTTTCAAAATAAGATCGAGGATTTCAAGTTCGCGATGCGTTAGTTTAACTGCAACATTATTTGTGTGATTCTGCTTAACCTCTTTAAACAATAACGGAATAATTTCCTGCGAGAAATACGCTCCTTTTTCAGCAATAGCCTGCAAAGCATTCACAAGCTCAGCTTGCCCAATTGTTTTGAGCATATAGCCATCGGCATCGGCATCGAGGGCAGCTTTCACATAATCCACATGATTGTGCATTGAAAGTATCAACACTTTAATTTGGGAGTTGAACTGCTTTATTGCCTTACACAAATCGGTTCCACTTATGCCCGGCATAGAAATGTCAGTTATCACTATATCAAAAGTTGTTTCAGTTGATTTTATCATCGAAAGTGCATCCGCACCATTTAATGCAAATCCTTTTACAATAAAATATTTGTTTGCATGAAGCAGACTCTTAATACCATCAATCACAATTTTATGATCGTCCACCAATAAAACGTTAAAAACTTTATCCATATCATGCAGGTATTTCAATATAATATCTTGTGCCCTTATTTTCGCCGGTAGAAATATTTACTTTTCCACTTATTTGTTTAATTCTACTTAAAATATTGTTTAATCCTATTCCACTCAACATTTCAGGTGTGTCAATTGTAAAACCTATTCCGTTATCTGAAATACGCAAATCAATTCTGTTGTTAATTACATCTAGTTGTATATTCACTTCGGATGCTTGGGAGTATTTCAGGGCATTATAAGTAATTTCCTGTACAATTCGGTAAATCACGAGTTGAACATTTTTGTTTAAATTTGCTTTTGTAAAGTTTTCGCTTATTTCAAGCCTGAATTTTATAGCTTGGTTAACAAAATTATTCTGTTCACAAAGATTTTCGAGTGCAGAAACAATTCCTTTTTCGAGGTCTTTCGGATAAAGATTGTGTGAAATTGCCCGCACATCTACAATAATTTGTTCAAGCAATTGCACTACATTTTCAAACGCTTCGGTTTTTGAATCATTCAACATTGATAAATGCATTTTCATTACGGCAAGTTTCTGGTTTACACCATCGTGCAAATCGCGGGCAATACGCGAGCGCTCGTTTTGCTCAGCTTCAATTAGCATTTCGGATACTTTCCGGTCTTTTTCAGCAATACGCAAACGCGATTTTTTATCTTTATTCTGAAAATAAAACCAAACTGCTGTAAATATTAGTAAGGCAGATATTATTATGAGTAGAAGAATAAGTTTCTGTGAACGAATTTTCGTTTCCTGATGTTCAATTTGTCTGTTTTTGCGCTCAGTTTCAAATTCTATATTGAGTAATTCGATGCTGCGTGTAAGTTCAAGTTTGTTCATAAATCGATAAGCAGCCAGCATTGAATCCTGATGCTGCGCAAGTAATTTGTAATCACCATCGTCTTTGGCCAATTTGGAAAGCTTCTCGTAAATCCAGTATTTTTTATCAATATTATTATTATCAGTAAAAACATTGATTGCTTTCTGATAAAAGGCTTCAGCATTTTTTTTATCACCCGTATTGCGATAAATATCGCCCATCAACACCAGATTGGCAGCCATTTGCACTTCCATTCCTGCAACTGAATCAGCCTGAAACGATTTATTACAATAAAATAAAGCCGAATCTACATTCCCTTTCGCAAGAAAACAAAGTGCGAGGTTATTGTAAAACGAACTATACTGGTAGTTTTTTTCATTGGCAACAAATTGGGAAATCATTTTCCGGTCAAGCAACATTGCACTGTCAATTTTACCTGAGCTGCCAAGGATATTCGCTTTTAAATGCTGCAAATTGATTATTACATTTTGCTTTGGATTATCACCTAATGTTTCATTAATAATTCGCAATGAGCTTTCAATATCTCGTTTGTTATAGTAGGCTTGCGCCATATTAGCCTTTACAACATGCATCATACTGATGTTTTCTGAGAGTTGATATATATCAAGGGCTTTTTCAAAACATAAAAATGCCGAATCGAACAGGGCTCTATTCATAAAATTCAAACCTATACTCATGGTATTCAACGCCATCAAAGTGTCGGAGCCTTCAAAATTTTCGATGTATATGTTAGCTTCGCGATATTTTCTGGTAGAGCGCTCGTAATCACCTCTGCGGAAATACAACCTACCTTCGGCAGTGGTTTTCAGAAACTGAAGTTGTGGAGATAAATATTCAGCTGAAATACTGTCCAATTGTTGGTAGAAACTCAATAAACTATCATAGGGTGCGTAGTTGTTTTTTTGAAGAAGAGTGTAATACTTGTTAAACAAAGAATTATCTTCAATTTTATCTTTAATACATGAAACTAATAATATTGAAATAAAAATTGAAAGAAAGAAGAAAACAGTAAATACTCTTCTCATAAAGGGAACTATAGTAAAAATTTACATAAATTTATAAAGGGCAAATATATGAATTTTTTCATATAAAATTTACATAAAATTACTTTTTATTTACATTTTATAGATTAAATCATAAAGTAACGAGAGAAACTCAATTTATTGTCATTAAATTTTAATTTTCAAGTATTTACAATGATCAAATAAGTTAAACCAAAAAAATATTGATAAGTAAGAATCATTTTACTTTGAGAAAATCATATATCAATTCGGATATTTTAGAAAAAACAGCTATGGCACTTTCCTTATTCTCAAGATTTTTTGACAGTATTACAAGTAAATACCTGATTCCATTGGAAGATGTTATAATTGCAGCATCGTGAAGACTTTTATTGAGATTACCTGTTTTATGTGCAATAAGTAAATTTTCGGGCAAGCGTGCTGGTATTATTGAGTTATGCTCTTGCTTAAGTAAGAAGTTATATAACTGTGTTAAATATGTATTTTTTTGTAACACTCCGGCATAAATATGTTCTAAAATGTTTTTCATGTCCGCAGCGGTTGTAGTATTAATTATGCGGGCGTCATAAGCTTTTTGATCTTCGACACCCCGAACAATTCTGGTATCTGTCATTCCCAATTCTTCAAGTAAATCTGCTATATTGCTTTTTCGCTTAATTAATTCGAACAAATTATTGGTAGCCAGATTACTGCTTTGCGTAATCATCAGCTCCAATAATTCAATTACACGAACTTCTGATCCTATTTTTGAATATAAAGACTTCTCGCTATCAATTATTTCCGACAATTGATACAATGAATTATCATGCTTACTTGCAAAGGAATTTTTGAGTTTTAGAGTCCTATTCTCATCTATTTCACCAGACTCAAAAAATCGTACCAACTGCAAGCCTATAATAACTTTCATCAAGCTCGCCGTGTTGAACACCTCATTTTCGTTCAATCGAAACTCGTTTCCTGTATTCAAATCTTTGTAAAAAACAGAAACCACACCACTTACCGGCTCTAAAAGGTGCTTAATTTCACGTTCCAATTGTTCAATCCTCTGGCTCATCTGTAGAAATTATTTAGTATAAAAATCAACTTTATCGCTATAAATTTCCTTAACAATGGCCTGTATGTCAACACTTTTCAATCCTTCGTTGTAAAACAGAATTTCACCGTTTGTATTCAGCTTTCGATTTGCCAATAGTTGTTTTTTTACCTGTTCGGCATCCGAAATTTGTCCGCTCACCATCAGCAACACACCCGGTGCAAAACCCATTTTTTTATTTGCCGGTAATTTTATATGTGCCTGAGCAGCCTTAACCGTATTGGCGTAGGCAACACTGTCGCGGCGATAGCATTGCACAGCCAACAAATCGCAAATACCACTACTCACCCATTGTGGCCACTCTTGCATCAAGTTGTCTTTGCTCCACGGATATGGATTTGGGGCAAAACTTACCATTGTATAGGGTTGAGTTGCTTTTACTTTTTTGTACAAACGTGCTCCGAAATCATTCAAAATATCCAATCGCCAGCGTACCCAGGCCGAATCTCTGTAGTTTTGTGGCGGATTTTGTCCGTTGTGCTCTTTTTGGTAGCGCTTTACAGTGAGTTTTTCGTAGCCGGAATTGATGCACGAAGCCGGCAAACGGTCGTCGCCCTGTATGCCGTCCACATCGGGATATTTCCGAATGCTTTCGGTGATTAAATCAATCAGATATTTCTGAACTTTCGGGTTAAATGAATTGAAATAAAAATCCTGATTGTTGTAATTTGCCGGTTTGCCATCATTGCCCACGCCCAGCCAATCGGGGTGTTTGGCTAAAATAGGATTATTTTGCGGTGTAGCCAGCTTAATGTCGGCCATAAAGCCAAACTCAAACCAAAAAAAGACTTTGATATTCCGTTTGTGTGCTTCGGCGATTAAATCGCGTACCGGATCGCCTGTAGGGCTTTTCAGCGGTTGATTGTAGGTTTTCATAAAGGGTGTGAGCAGACATGTGGAATCAATCGATTTGTAGTTGGTATTTTTCAAAAGCACTTTACTCGGATAAAGCGTTTTGTTCAGTGCATACGACACCACAAAAATGGAATTAAAATTAAGCGTATCGAGCGTAGTTACAAAATCAACCACATTCCGGTAGCTTTTCAGCACATCGGTGTATTGCGGATCGGGCACCCACACGCCACGAACTTCGGGTTTGCCTTGTAATGCATTATTTGTTAAGCATAAAAACAAAATTATAATTAATCTTCCCAAAACCCCTAAAGGGGAGAAAGAGATGGTTTCGTTTGCTTTATTCATATCGTTTTTTAAATATTCTGTTTTAATAATCAATACTAATTTTTGTTCCCCTTTAGGGGTTAGGGGCAAATAATTCAGGTTTTCCAAAACCATTTTTTTCGCACCGTAAATATCGTTACTGCCATCATTCCGCTGGTAATAATCAGGCCTTTGGCAATTCCCATCCAGGGTGAGATTTCGTACAGTTTATTGATGTGCGGCATTAAACCAACCAACGCTAAAACAGGCACAACCAGAAAAGTTCCGGCCACATAAGCCAGCATCGGATTTTGTCCAATTTCGGCTACGTATCTGAATATCTTTTTATTACAAAAATAATCCATTATCACCGAAAAGAAAATAAGCGTAAAGATAGCCAATCCGGACGTTACAAAGAAATAACTCATGGTGGCATGGTCTTTCCGGATGCCTCCTTCGAAAGCTTCGAAAACCGTTCCGAGCAGCAGCCAGAAAATTCCCCACTGAAAAAGCCTGAAATACAAGCGACTTAATGAATGTTTTGGCTCGCGATGCAAATAATATGCTGCTAAGCCTAACACAATATTCAATATTAAATTTGTTACTAAATACCGACCGTAAAGGCAAAATAAATTGCTCAAAACCATTGTCAGCATGAGCAATAGTGTTTTCAACATTTGGCTTTTTGAAGGCAATTTCGATTTTAGTGTATCGTTATCGGTGAACCAGGCTACCAGAATATCGCCGGAAATTGTTCCGGGAATAACAATAAACAAGTATTTCAGAAAATCCATTTGATACAACCAGCCATTTTTGATGTATAGTGCCGATTTCAGACTTTCGGGCAAAAATTGCATCGGATTAAAATTCCATATCCACTCATTCCAGCTTCCATCGGCATCGGCTGTGAGCCTGAACGCAAACACAAAAGCTAAAATTCCCAGTCGGGCAAGAATGGAATGACGGGTAAAAAGCCAGCTCAGCGAACCAAACAAAGCCATATTAGCCAGAATAAGAATGATAATATCGTTGTGACTTAATTTAAAACCCTGTTTGAAAACCTCGGGTTGCGAAATTACGTTAAATGCTATTAAACAGATTAAAAGTGCTATTCCAAGCCAGTTTAAACGGCTGTTTGCTTTTTCGGATAGTACAGGAATCCGTACAAAACTCACAAAAAAAAGCGCAAAAGCAAGCAGCGCCAAAACATAACTCCACGTTCCACCAAGCCGGTATGGATTGGTATGATAAATGGCAATGGCAAAAAGTGCTAACACAAAAACACGTTTCAGAATGGCCGGAAGCAAACTTTGAATTTTCGTACCTTTATCTAATTTTCGGCTGAGTGCCAACGGAATGGCCGCTCCCATGGCAAAAAGGAAATACGGGAAAACCAAATCGACCCAGGTAATGCCAAAAATCGTAGGGTCGAATGTAAAACCGGAACGCGGACCAACCTGTGCATGGTACATCCATGCCGGAAGTGCTTCGGCTATTGTACCCGAGAGCACCATACCGATTATGGCCAGGCCACGCAGGGCATCGAGGGCAGAGGAGCGATTAGACATTTTAGTTATGAGTTATGAATTTCGAGTTATGAGTTTTAAAGTGTCATGTACTTTACAACTAATCACTAATTAACCGTTCACCAATTCACTAAAACCTAAAAGTATCTTTCCACGAATCAGGGAAATATTCTCTTTGCAATTTTAGTCTTATACGTTTTTTGGCCATAATATGATTTAATGTATAAAATATTGTAAATATTGAACCTACAATACCGAAAACAAAAAATCCATAATAAACTTTATGCATTGTAACCAGCTCTTCTGATTTGAAAAGCCAGTTTAAAATGGTTCCATCGGTAATCTGAATTATGATTGGCTTACCTATTTCAATGTCATAATCGGTCAATCCATAAATAAGCCACGAATATCCAACGATAAGTCCAAGCCCAACCAAATGTTGCCACCAATAGCGCAAAGAAAACCGCCGGACGTTTACAGTCAAAAGCATTCCTGCAAAGTATAAAAGATGATGATTCAGGATTGCCATAGTAAATAAATAGGGTGTTTCCATATCTTTTACATAACTGTCGGGTGAAATCCAGAAGAACATAGAATAAACTGTCCCTGTTAAAACGGCAGCGAAAATGGGGAAAGTATCTGCTTTACACCATCGGAAAGTAACAAATATACCGAAGGCATAATAACTCACTGCTGAAAATTCAACAGGAAATTTATAATGTTCGCCTAACAATTGCCAAATTAGTAATTCTCCAATTTTGTATATAAGGAGATAAGCCGCTATTGTCCACGCAATAGCATAAGAAAGAGCCGGATTTTTACGAAGCAGGTAAATAATTAGATTTAAAATTACAAAAAACGCTAAAATCAACCATCCAGCCCACCAATAAATATTATTGCCAAACATGAAAAATGCGATTCTTTAAGTTTAATTTTTTCGGTGCTAAGATAATGTATTTTTTTTTGTCTGATAAATGAATATAGATTTGATTATTATTTACGACAAAAACATAATTGCAATTTCTTAGATAATTGAATTTTAACTCCACTTACGGTTGCAGACCCTGCCGGCAGTTTAAAAGTTGTTGGCAGTCAAAAAAAAATACTTAAAATGGAAGCTGTTCGTTTGCATTTATTACAATAATATCTTTTAGGTTGGTTGTGTAACATGGTGAAAGTTTTTCATTTTTAAGTTTCCATTTCCGTCCGAAGCCCTGAGTAGCAATGCGCACTTTCCGGTTGCCATAAGTAGCATTAATTTTATCCATTACCATCATAGTTTTCCCGAATTTTTCGCGATTTCGCTCATCAAACATTGTAGTTTGCAGCGGTCGATCGGGTACAATTTCGGTAATTATTACACCTGCTTTTTTATAACGATAGCCGGGAGCAAATATTTTTTTTAGACCGCTTACAGCATAATGTACCAATTCGGTGGAATCGTTCGTGGGGACAGGCAATTGCATTAATGTTTGATTATAATATTGCGGCTGATTTTCGGCAAAAGGATTCGTATGCAAAAATACCATTACCGATGCTGCAAGCGAGTGTTCACTTCGTAATTTCTGTCCGCACAATGCTGCAAAGTTTGCCACAGCTTCGGTAATGGGTTCAATGGTGGTCAGTCGCTCACCAAAACTGCGTGAAGTGCAAATTGTTTTGCGGGCAGCTTTCACCTCAAGTTCGAAGCAAGGTATTCCTCTTAATTCACTCCACGTACGCTCGCCAACCACACCCATGAGTTTCCGAATCCATGTACGCGATTTTTGGGTAAAATCCCATGCAGTATTCACCGAATAATAACGCAGTTTTTTTGCATATCGCCGTCCAATTCCCCAAACATCTTGTATATCTAAAAGTCGCAGAGCTTTTTCTCGTTTTTCGTCTGTATCAATTACACAAACACCTTTATAGCCCGGATATTTCTTTGCAAATTTGTTCGCTACTTTTGCTAATGTTTTGGTGGGTGCAATGCCCAAACTTACAGGAATTCCTGTACCTCGTGTGGTAGTTCGTACAATTTTTTCGCCCAATGCTTTTAAATCTATCTTTTCAAATCCTTCGAAATGCAGAAAAGCTTCGTCGATGGAATATATCTCAATATCGGGCACAAAACCTGCAACAGTGCTCATCACACGGTGAGACATATCGCCGTAAAGCACATAATTCGACGAGAAAACTACCACATCGTGCTGTTCTATCAAATCTTTTAGTTTGTAGGCTGGTTCACCCATCGGAATACCCAATTTTTTGGCTTCATTCGAACGTGCAATCACACAACCATCATTGTTCGAAAGTACAACAATAGGCTTACCCACAAGCGAAGGATTAAAAACTCTTTCGCACGAAGCGTAAAAATTATTGCAATCAATCAGTCCGTACATTAAATATATTTGTTTTACAAAGATAAAAAATATCGATGCTTTAGATAACAGTTCTGAAACAATTATCGATGGAATATAGAGCCATAACAATTTCTGTATGAATATGTTTTTTGGAAGAAATACGTATATTAAACCGCATTTAATATGCTATTTTTGCAAATTATTCAACAATTTAAATCAACATGAAAAAGACCATTCTCGGATATTCATTACTGTTATCGATTATACTATTTGTTTTTTCGTGCGAAAATTCATTTAAAAATCCTTCGCTCAAGGATTTTTGTAACTTGGCACCAAAAGGTTGGACATGCGAAATAGTACTTTCGGACTTTAACCCAAATGATATTCCGAAAAATGCACCGCAACCCATAGCCATTATTAAATACATCAATGCTGAAAAAACTTTTCAATGGGTGGGCGATACGAAAATTAATCCTTCATTAACGCTCGATTTTTATCCCATTGAACAAAAAGGAGAATTGGTTGAGTTTATAAAATCGCAGCAAATGTACTCATGGTGTATTCCCGAATATTTTGGAGAAACAAATAAATATTATATTTTAACTTCGCCTTGCTTTAAAAATAGCGGAGTATTTACTGATGATGCCAATAAAAGCGCCGAAGATTTACATCGGGCATTAGAGAGAATTATTACACGGAAAAATTACAATCTATCTGAATAAAAACTGAATTTTTTTAGAATCAAAAAACTCGCAAATAAAAAACGGGCCTTACAAACCAAGCACTTAGGCAAAATCCATTTCGACATGGTACAAGTAAGCAAAGCAAGTAGATGGAATTCCTAATGTGCTATGAGTGTCTAAATGAATAATAATAAATTCAACTGCTAAAAAGTTACGAAATGAATTAACTCAGAAGATGAAATATTTGAATTTTACCTGAAGAACTTGAAATGCAAATGTCGATAAAAAAATCAATCCTCAAATTTCTAATTTACTCTGACCTCAAACTTTTCAGCCCCTTCTTTTTATGGTTTTTAATTGAGTAAGTTACAATTCCCCAAATACAAAAATTATTCTCTTCGGTTACTTTAATAGGTTTAAACACCGGGTTTGCAGGTACAAGATAAACTGCATCAGACTCGATCCGAATAAACTTTAAAGTAAATTCCCCATCGATAAAGCAAACGGCCGTATCGCCATCCTGCGGTTCGAGGGATTTATCAACAACCAAAATATCGCCATCCGAAATTCCGGCATCAATCATCGATGAACCTTTTACACGCGCATAAAAAGTCGAAGAAGGATTATTGATAAGTTCCTTGTTTAAATCGATGGATAAATCGATATAATCCTGAGCGGGACTTGGAAAACCAGCAGCAATACCTCCTTCAACCAGTGGAAGTTCAAGCACCGAATTAGTGTTTGCTGAATAAAAATCGAATGAAGAAGAAGTTTTTATTTTGTTAATTTTCAGCGATTTATTCATTTTTATATTTTGAAATTATTACTACAAAATTAATGCAATTATTTGAAACAAATTATTTAAATCTATCTTTAATTTTAAAGTAAACAGAAGATGTCTTTCATTTTTTTATGCAACGAATGTTTTTTAGTACTTTTGCAATTCAATTCAGCTAAAACTATCCGTATGGAAACTATTGTAATACACGATAAACAATTCCGTTTGTCAATTCCCGAAAGCGAAATTCAGGCTGCGGTCAAAAAAGTTGGTAAGCAAATAAGCATTGATCTCGAAGGTCAAAATCCACTTTTGATAGGAGTTCTTAACGGTGCTTTTATGTTCGCTGCCGACTTGATGAAAAATATTTCCATACCTTGTGAAATTACTTTCGTAAAACTTGCATCATATGATGGCATTTATTCAACCGGCAGCGTAAAAGAAATTCTGGGTTTGAATGAAAGTGTCATAGGACGCAATGTTGTAGTTGTTGAAGATATTGTGGATACAGGCATCACAATGGAGCGGATTTTAAATTCTCTTACAGTAAAAGGAGCTGCAAGCATACGTGTAGCTACATTTCTGCAAAAACCCGATGCTTTACAACGCGATATTAAAATTGACTATATAGCAATGAAAATTCCAAACGAATTTATCGTAGGCTACGGACTCGATTACGATGGTTACGGTCGGAATCTTCGCGATATTTATACAGTTGTAGCAGAGTAGTTATCCTAAGGCAAAATGCAAAATAAAAATAGTTGTTTGTAGTCTTTTATCTTTTTTTTGATATTTATTCTAAAAAATGCTAAACATTATTCTTTGCGGCGCTCCGGGTTGTGGAAAAGGCACTCAGAGTGAGTTGTTGAAAAAAAAATATAATCTGACACATTTTTCAACCGGCGACATTTTGCGAGCTGAAATAAAAGCAGGCACCGAAATTGGCTTACAGGCCGAGAAATTTATATCAAAAGGTATGCTTGTACCTGACGATATGATTATCGGTATGTTAATGAAACAAATCGATGGTATGAATCCGCAAGCATCGGGTATGATTCTCGACGGATTTCCCCGTACCGTTGAACAAGCCCGTGAACTCGAACTTTTACTCGCAGAGCGAAACAAAGAAACCACATTACTCATCGATATTCAGGTAGAAGAGCAAGAATTAACGAACAGGCTGCTTTTACGCGGACAAATATCTGGTCGTTCCGATGACAATGCCGAAACTATTCAAAAAAGACTTCATGTATATCATGAAAGAACTGCTCCCGTAAATAATTTTTATAACGAATTAAACAAGTATTTTGCTGTGAATGGTATGGGAATGATCGATGAAATATTCGGTAGAATTACTGAAGTAATTGAAGAGAAGATTTTATTTTTTAATTCATTCAATAACAGCAAGTTCAAACAAACACAAATCAGCATTATTTCTGATAACACCTAATTTCATCATAGTTAATTCCAACACAGTTAATTTTAACACAGTTAATAACATAAATAATCAAAAAAACATCGCCGTAGGCAAATAATATTAAAAATGGCCGGATCAAATTTTGTAGATTACGTAAAAATATATTGTCGTTCGGGCAAGGGAGGTGCAGGTTCAACGCATTTTCATCGAGAAAAATTCATCCCGAAAGGCGGTCCCGATGGCGGTGATGGTGGACGTGGAGGACATATCATCCTTCGAGGTAATAAAAATTTATGGACATTACTGCACTTGAAATATGCACGTCATATTTATGCAGGCGATGGAGGCTCAGGAAGCGGTAGCAGGAGTTTTGGGAAAGATGGCGAAGATAAAACTATTGAAGTGCCCCTCGGAACTGTAATTCACGATGCCGAAACTGGCGCTTTCCTTGCTGACATTAAAGAAGATGGACAGGAAATAATCCTACTGAAAGGCGGAAGAGGCGGTCTTGGTAATTGGCATTTTCGTACAGCGACCAATCAAACACCACGATATGCACAGCCCGGCGAACCACGCATTGAAAAAACCGTAGTATTACAGTTAAAAGTTTTAGCTGATGTTGGATTAGTTGGATTTCCTAATGCAGGTAAATCAACATTGCTTTCGGTTGTATCTGCGGCTAAACCTGAAATTGCCGATTATCCATTTACTACATTGATTCCAAATTTGGGTATCGTTGCCTATCGCGATAATAAATCATTTGTCATGGCTGATATACCGGGTATTATCGAAGGGGCATCGGAAGGCAAAGGTCTTGGTTTGCGTTTTCTCAGACATATCGAACGAAATCCTGTCTTACTGTTTATGGTACCCGTGGATACAAAAGACATACGCAAAGAATACGAAATTCTGCTTAACGAACTATCAAATTATAATCCGGGGTTGATGCGTAAACGACGGGTACTTGCGATTACCAAATGCGATATGCTCGACGAAGAATTACTGCAAGAATTAAAAAAAGATTTACCAAACGATTTACCAACGGTAATGATTTCCTCTGTTACAGGTCTTGGCATCGCACAACTAAAAGATTTACTCTGGATAGAGATGAATAAAGAACCTGATGATGATACTGAAATAACTCACGCACCCATCCCTGTTGATAAATCAGACATCGATGACTTTTCGGACGTTGATTCAGAAAATGAAGATGATCAAGATTTTGACTGGGATGATGATAATGAAGAAGACTTCAGCAATATAAAAGGCATTGGCTGGGATGATTAATGGGACAATTAATTTCAAAAAAAACATGAATTGAAACTTTGAAACTCTCAAACTTTTTATATACTTATTTCTTTTGAATTTTCAAAATTTAATCAACTATCAAAACTAATAGGTTAAATCCCTTTCACGTTATATCTTGGAAAAATTACTCACTTTTGATATTTTTAATTCATTCGGCAACCTTACCCATTTTTGTACTTCCCGTTTTGGAGGTGTGAGTAAAGGCTGCTTTGCTTCTTTAAATCTCAGTCCTTATTCAGGAGATTCCTTCGAAAATTTTCATCGCAACCTGCAAATCGTTTCAGAAGAAACCGGAATCAATAGTCAAAATTTTATTATACCTTTCCAAACTCATGAAGATAAAATTTTGGTGATTGATGAAGAATATTTTAAGTTGTCAGACGAAATCAAGAATAAAAAACTTTTGGGAATAGATGCCATCATAACGAAGCATAAAAACATTTGTATTGGTGTAACAACTGCCGATTGTGTACCGATTTTGCTTTACGATGCTAACATAAAAGTGATAGCAGTGGTGCATGCCGGTTGGCGAGGGACTTGCGTTCGTTTAGTTGAAAAAACTATAAACCAAATGCAGCGAGCTTTCGGAGTCATTCCTGCCGATATACATGCCTTGTTGGGTCCTTCCATTTCGCCTGAAGCATACGAAGTTGGGAACGAACTTTTTGAGCCTTTTAGCAATGCAGGGTTCAACATTAGCACAATATTTAAAGGAAAAAACGGCAAACAGTTTTTAAATCTTTGGGAAGCCAATCGACAATTGCTTGTTAAAAGTGGAGTTCCTGGCTCACAAATTCAGATATCAGGTATTTGTACTTATACACAGCACGAAGATTTCTTTTCAGCACGCAGACTTGGCATCAATTCGGGGAGAATGTTAAGCGCAATAATGTTGAAATAATTTATTACAAAATGTATATTGAAAAATCTAACGATTTTAGAAAAAACAACTTATGCAAGTAATAATTTCCGACGAAATCAGAAATTTTTGCCCTACAATTAAATTATGTGTTGTACAGGCGAAAGTTTGCAACTCTCCTACTCCGCAAACCTTATCGGAGGAAATGGATGCATTGGAAAATCGTTTTCGGGAAACCTATAAACTCGATGACATCAATAAACGTCCTGCAATACATGCTACACGCCTGGCTTACAAGGCACTCGGGAAAGAACCCGGCCGTTATCGTCCGTCGGCAGAAGCACTTTGCCGACGAATCTTGCGCGAAATTCCGCTCTACAGAATAAACACTTTGGTGGATATTATCAATATCATTTCCGTTGAATCAGGTTTTTCAATTGGTGCTTTTGATATTGGTAAAATTCAGGG
>CAZDSY010000009.1:16581-40729 GCA_964508285.1 uncultured Paludibacter sp. | reverse complement strand
GGGCCGTGCTGATTTGACGTCATCCCCACCTTCCTCTCACCTTACGGTGGCAGTCTCATTAGAGTCCTCAGCGTAACCTGTTAGTAACTAATGATAAGGGTTGCGCTCGTTATGGCACTTAAGCCGACACCTCACGGCACGAGCTGACGACAACCATGCAGCACCTACACAATCGCCATTGCTGGAAAACCAGTTTCCTGATTCGTCGATTGCATTTCAAGCCCGGGTAAGGTTCCTCGCGTATCATCGAATTAAACCACATGTTCCTCCGCTTGTGCGGGCCCCCGTCAATTCCTTTGAGTTTCATTCTTGCGAACGTACTCCCCAGGTGGAATACTTAACGCTTTCGCTGTACCGCTTACTGTATATCGCAAACAGTTAGTATTCATCGTTTACTGCGTGGACTACCAGGGTATCTAATCCTGTTTGATCCCCACGCTTTCGTGCATGAGCGTCAGTTATAGCTTAGCTAGCTGCCTTCGCGATCGGTGTTCTGTGTCATATCTAAGCATTTCACCGCTACATGACACATTCCGCCAACTTCAACTATACTCTAGACTGACAGTATCAAAGGCAGTTCCACAGTTGAGCTGTGGGATTTCACCCCTGACTTACCAATCCGCCTGCGCACCCTTTAAACCCAATGAATCCGGATAACGCTTGCATCCTCCGTATTACCGCGGCTGCTGGCACGGAGTTAGCCGATGCTTATTCCCAGGGTACCGTCAATTGCGCAACACGTGCGCAGGTTTCTCTCCCTGGAAAAGCAGTTTACAACCCATAGGGCCGTCTTCCTGCACGCGGGATGGCTGGTTCAGGCTTGCGCCCATTGACCAATATTCCTCACTGCTGCCTCCCGTAGGAGTCTGGTCCGTGTCTCAGTACCAGTGTGGGGGACCTTCCTCTCAGAACCCCTAATGATCGTTGCCTTGGTGAGCCGTTACCTCACCAACTAGCTAATCATGCGCATGCCCATCTGTAAGCCATAAATGTTTAACTAATTAACCATGCGGTTATTCAGTATTATGCGGTATTAGTCCGTCTTTCAACGGGTTATCCCCCTCTTACAGGCAGGTTGCATACGTGTTACTCACCCGTGCGCCGGTCGCCACCTCAGATTGCTCCTTGTGCTGCCCCTCGACTTGCATGTGTTAGGCCTGTCGCTAGCGTTCATCCTGAGCCAGGATCAAACTCTTCGTTGTATTCTTTTTATTTTTTTTGCTCAGTATGACTTGTCTTTTTTTATTTGGTTAGTTATTGACGTGGTATAAAAATTGATTAAATCTTTGGATTGTGTGAACACAATCTTCGGTCGATTTTATCTTAAGAAATGTTCCCTTTCTTATACTACATTCTTGTTGTTTCAATTTCTTCAAAGATCGTTTGCTTGAGTGATTTTTCGGTCTGTGACTTTTTTTCAGTGACACGTTGTGCCAACACTTCTCAGTGCTATGGACTTCTCAAGACTTCTTTCGTGTTATTCCTAAACAGCTTCCTGTTTAAAAATCAGGCTGGTTTTTCTTTTGGGGTAATTCCTGTGAGGAACTCCGTTTTTCTTCCTTCTTTTTTATGAGCGAAACGGACTGCAAAGATAATGCGCTTTTTTTATTCCCGCAAGCGTTTTCGAAAATTTTTTGAAAATTTTTCTTCGACTTCGATTGTATTCTCTTTTTCCCCTGTTAACCAAGTAATTACTAATCTCCTTCTACCTGTTTTCTTCGCTATAGCGCCCTAAAGCGGGTGCAAAGGTAGATACTTTTTTTTATTCTACAATGGATTAATGAGAAAAAATATAAAATATTTTTGTAATATATTTTTATTAAACTAATAATAAGATACTTAACCAACAAAATATTGGGAATGTTATAAATTTTAGTAGTTCTGATTTTATGAATTTTTCATCTAAATCAGTAATAGTATGGCATTAAAAACAAAAAATGCTGAATTTTGTAAGGGTAAAATTAAAAAACATAAATGATTGATTTAGAACAATACATGAATTATACAGATTGAAAAAGATAAAAAATTTGTTGTTTGAGTTTTTGTTTTACTTCATTGAAATTCACTTCAACTCCTAATTCAGTTTGCATAGAAGTTACACCTTTATCAATAAAACCACATGGATTTATATGTCCGAAATAATCAAGATTTGTATTAACGTTTAAAGCAAATCCGTGCATGGTAACAAATCGGGAGCTTTTTACTCCTATTGCACAAATCTTTCTGCAACGCGAAGTATCAATATCAAGCCAAACTCCGGTAGCACCATCAAGACGAGTAGCATTAATTGCATATTCTGACAAAGTTCGAATAATAGCTTCTTCGATAAGAAAAATGTATTTCTTAAGCCCGATATTAAAATTTGCCAGGTCGAAGATAGGATAGCCTACAAGTTGACCCGGACCATGATAGGTTATATCGCCGCCTCGGTTTGTATGCACAAATTGTGCATGTTTTGCCTGCAACTGGATGTAATTAAGCAACAGATTTTGTTCGTTACCATGCTTGCCAAGTGTATAAACATGAGGATGTTCGCAAAAAACAAGAATATTCGAAGTAGGATTTCCTGAGTTTTTAGTTTCGATGATTGAGGAAAACAGTTTTTCCTGCTCTGACCATGCCTTATTATATTCAATAATTCCCCAATCGGTAAATTCAATATCTTTGTTCATAATTGATTTGCTTTATTATTTCGGATTTTTATGGAATGTTGACCGGTGGTAATTTACTCATCAGGTTTACAATGTGGTTTTTACGTTTAATGATGTAAGATGATGGATGTGCAGGGTTATATCTGCGAGGATTCGGAAGACACACAGCAATAAGTGCAGCTTCAGTTTTTGTGAGTTTCGAAGCACTTTTATTAAAATACTCCTTCGAAGCAGCTTCAACGCCATAAATACAGTTGCCGGTTTCGATAATATTAAGGTAAACTTCCATTATCCTCTGTTTTGGCCAAAAAAACTCAATTAACACTGTAAAATAAGCTTCGAAACCTTTACGTACCCACGAACGTTGAGGCCAAAGAAAAACATTTTTGGCTGTTTGCTGCGAAATTGTGCTTCCGCCCCTTACACGTTTTCCTTTTTTATTATGATTAATAGCCTTTTTAATATCTTTAAATGAAAAACCATTATGCTTCATAAAAAGATTATCTTCCGAGGCAATTACAGCCATAATCATATTTTTCGATATTCTTTCAATTGGCTGCCAGTCTTTTTTTATTTTACACTTCGTATTTTCAGTTTTATTTTCGACAGACCTGATAAACATTAAAGGAGTATAGTAAACGGGCAAAAACCTAAGTGTGATTACCCAAACGACAGAAATAAGCAAAAAAGAAATAAGTAATCCCAAAAAGAATTTCAGTAATCTATTAATCAATGAGTTCTTTTTCATAAAAATTTCTTCTAATTTACGGATAGAAATTTACAATAAATGCTCTAATGCTTCATTTATGTTATTATACAAGAATTCAAATCCATATTCACTCAACCTGGCTGAGACAACATTGTTGCTTTTTAAAACAAGATTTGAATCAGTTCCAATAAGAAAAGTTCCAATTCTTACCGCAAAAGCAGGAGCCGGCAGACCGATTTTCATTCCCATTTTTTTTCGAAGTGTTTTCATTAAATCAGCATTTGAAACCGGATTAGGTGCCGAACAATTAATAACACCGTTAACACTAGTATTTTTAATAACTAAATCAATTATCCGATACAAATCAGCTATATGTATCCAACTGAACATTTGTTTACCATGGCCTTGCTTCCCTCCGAGTCCCATGCGCGTAAGTAATTTCAGAGGTTGAAGGGCACCACCATTTTTACCCAGAACTACTGAAAATCTAAGGGCTACTTTGCGAGTAGAAGAATGTTGAGGAGAAAAAAAGGCATTTTCCCAACTTTGCACAACCTGTGAAAGAAAATCTGACGCATAGTTTACTGAATTTTCTGTATGAGGCTCACTAACAGCATGAGAATAAATACCTGAAGCACTGGCATTAATCCATAATTTGGGAGGATTTTTACAAGCTGATACAACATCAGACAACAAACGAGTAGATACAAGACGTGAGCTAAGAATATCAGATTTATTTTTACGATTATGACGGCAATTAATACTTCTTCCTGCAAGATTAATCAATACATCAGCTCCATTTATGGTAGAAAGTAAGTTTTCAGGCTTCCAATTGTATATATCTGAGCTACGAGATATGTGAATTACATCATTTCCTTCTTTAATTAAATTATCAGAAAAATATTTTCCGATAAAACCGGATGCTCCAGCAATAATTATTTTCATTTTATGAATTTTGTGTAAAGATTTAAAACAAAAATACAAATTCAGCATTGAATAAAAAAACTCCTTTACGTAAAAAGCAAAGGAGTTTTTAAAATAAATTTCAGAATTTATGGATTATTCGTAAGCACCCATTTTGAGCATATTTACTTCACGTTCCGTAAGGAATCGATATTTGCCACGTGGGAGGTTTTTCTTTGTAAGTCCTGCAAAATAAACACGATCGAGGCGAACAACTTTGTAACCGAGTTTTTCAAAAATGCGTCGAACTACTCGATTTTGACCAGAGTGAATCTCAATACCAACCTGTTTTAAGTCATCATCTTTTACGAAGCTCAACTCATCAGCAGCAATTTTCTCATCGTCGAGTACAACACCCGACATAATTGTTTCAAAATCGGCAATTTCTAAAGGTTTATCTAATACAGCATGATAAATTTTCTTTTTGTCATATTTGGGATGAGTAAGTTGCGAAGCCAAATCGCCATCGTTGGTGAGTAATAAAACTCCTGTAGTGTTACGGTCGAGCCTTCCTACGGGATAAATACGTTCACTGCAAGCATTTTTAACAATATCGAGCACTGTCTTACGTGCATGAGTATCTTCTACAGTTGTAACACAGTCTTTGGGTTTATTGAGCAAAATGTACACTTTACGTTCGGAGCGTACCAGTTGATTATGAAACATAACACGGTCGGTATGCATTACTTTTGTTCCGAGTTGAGTAACAATCTCACCATTTACCGATATTATACCTGCTTGAATAAATTCATCAGCTTCACGTCTTGAGCAAATTCCGGCATTTGCAAGAAATTTATTCAACCGAACGGGTTTCGTTAAATCCACATAGGATTTCTTATACTCAATTTGTTTTTTCTGACTATATTTAGCATTTGGATTGTACTGGCCATCTCTTTTTTTCAATGGTTTTCGAAAAGTAACTCCATCCTTTTTATTATCGAATCGGGTTTCAATAAATTGTCCTTCTTCTCCTGGTTTACGAAAATGAAGTCGTCCACTGCGATCATCGAGTGGCTTGTATTTTTTTACACCATCCTGAGTTGTCTTGAAACGAGGACGTTTCGATGAAGGTCTTTCCTGATCGCGATTAAAATTTTCTTGTCTGTTAAATCTGTCTTGTCTGTTAAAGTTTTGTTCCGACTTGTTAACTGAGGTCCCATATCCGGGTTTTCTGTTATATCTTTCAGTATTGAAATTTTGTTCGGAAGGTTGTTGAGATGCATTATCTCTTTTTCTGAATGAAGGTTTTTGATCCATAATGTTGTTTTGGTCTGCTTGATTATCTGAATTAAATCTGTTTGCTCTTCCCGAGTTTTTTAAAATCGATTTAACATCTTTTTTTTCAGGGTATTTACCATCTCGGCCGGTAACGGGACCTGATTTCCTGTACCTGTTTTCGTTATCTTTCATTACTTAAGTGTGATTTGAACTTTTTCAGCGTGCAAATTTCGGAAAATATTTTCAATTGTATGGTATTTTACAATAAATAAATTGATAATTTATATTTATTTATTATCCGGATCAGCAATAATATTATTAAACAAAGGATTATGAAAAAAGTTTTCAAAGTATACAATGTAATTTATAAAATTATCCATTCACGAAATCAAACGATTGCAGTACTGTCAGCAGAAAAAAAACTGTTATATTTTGCGTTGTTGTTCCTAAATCATTTAAATTTGCATATTTAACAAATTAATTCATAAAACATGAAAAGAATCATTTTATTATTAACTGTTTTACAATCATTTACGTTGATTTATTCAAACTCGATTCAATCACCCGATCGTAATCTGAAACTGACTTTCGAATTAACTTCGAAAGGAGAACCGGTTTATTCGCTGGATTACAAAAATTCTACTGTTGTGAAATCATCACGTTTGGGGCATATTTTGAAAAACCTTCCAAATTTGACAGAAGGATTTACTGTTTCAGAAATCAAAACTACTGAAATAAATGAAACCTGGAAGCCAGTATGGGGTGAAGTTCGTGAAATTGAAAATAAATGCAATGAATTACTGGTAACACTTGAACAAAAAAAAGAACAACGTTTTATTAAAATAAGGTTTCGATTATTCAATGATGGATTGGGGTTCAGGTATGAATTTGACAAACAGCCCAATCTGAATTATTTTCAGATTCTTGATGAGAGAACTGAATTTGCTCTCATTGGAGATCATAAAGCATTCTGGATTCCGGGGGACTACGATACGAATGAGTATTTTTATACCACAACCCGTTTATCCGAAGTTGATGCTTCCAAAGTAGATGGTACAGGTATAGGAACGCATGGTTTTTTTGCAAAAAATGCAGTACAATCACCGTTAATGCTAAAAACTTCTGAAGGATTGTATATTAGTATTTTTGAAGCAGCACTTGTGGATTATCCGGCTATGCAATTGCTTATCGACCAGAAAAATATGGTACTAACATCATCGCTTGTTCCCGATGCTGTAGGAGTAAAAGCATTTATGCAAACACCTCACAAAACACCGTGGAGAACTATAATTGTAAGCGATAAAGCAATTGATATTTTGTCGTCGAAAATGATTCTGAATCTGAATGAACCATCAAAAATTCAAGACACCGAATTTATTAAACCACAAAAATATATTGGAATTTGGTGGGGAATGCATGTCCCCAATTATTGGTCGTGGAATTATGCTCATGAACCAAATATCAGGCTGAAATATACTGATTGGAGTGCCTTAAAACCATTGCCACAACACGGAGCTAAAAACGAAAATGTAATGCGATATATTGATTTTGCTGCGAGACACGGTTTTAGCGGTGTATTGGTTGAAGGCTGGAATATAGGTTGGGAAGACTGGGCAGGCAACTGGAAAGAAGAAGTTTTTGATTTTGTAACCCCCTACCCCGATTTCGACATTGAAAAACTAAACAAATACGCCCATTCAAAAGGTGTAAAACTCATTATGCATCATGAAACATCATCGTCGGTTACCAATTACGAGAGACATATCGACAAAGCTATTGAACTAATGAAAAAACATGGTTACGATGCCGTAAAAACAGGTTATGTAGGTTGGATTATACCTCGTGGCGAAAAGCACGACGGACAATGGATGGTTAATCATTACGTTAGAGTTGCCGAAAAAATGGCTGAAAATAAAATCATGCTCAACTCGCACGAATCTGTTCGACCAACCGGATTACACCGCACATATCCAAACTGGGTTGCCTGTGAAGCTGCTCGAGGCAACGAGTTTAACGCATGGAGTGCTGGAAATCCACCCGAACATGAAACCATTTTACCTTTTACAAGATTGATTGGAGGACCCATGGACTATACTCCGGGTATTTTCGAAATTAAAATGAGTCATTATCAGCAGGGAAATCCAAATCAGGTGCATACTACACTGGCAAAGCAACTTGCTCTTTATCTTACAATGTATAGTCCTTTGCAAATGGCTGCTGATTTAATTGAAAATTACGAAAAACGTATGGATGCATTTCAGTTCATAAAAGATGTAGCTGTAGATTGGGACGAAAGCCGATATCTTGAAGCAGAACCGGGTGACTATATAACTGTAGCCAGAAAAGCAAAAAATTCAGAAAACTGGTTTATAGGTGCGATAACTGATGAAAATGCGCGAACCGCCACAATCCCTTTTAACTATTTGGATGAAAAAACCTGGTACGTTGCCACTATCTACGAAGATGCCACAAATGCACACTGGAAAGATAATCCAATGGCTTATAATATCCGCAAAGTTCTGGTAAACTCAAAATCAGTTTTAAAGCAAAAACTTGCTGCAGGAGGTGGTGCAGCGATCAGTTTGAAAAAAGCCGATAAAAAAGAGTTGAAAGAATTGAAAAAGTTAAAATGATATACGTTTTTAATTTGGAAATTCACGACTGGTTGTCAAATTTGTAATTTGTTGTATTAATCAGTAAGAATTTCAATATTTAGTTTAGTAAAGACTTTCCATGAAACCTAAACTCATGGAAAGTTTTTTTATGAATTGAAAATTTCATCTCAAATGAAAGATTCATACATTTAAATTCTATAAATCAATTATTTATACAATCCTCATAAATTTAAACAGAAATCTTTTATTCATATTATTTTCTTGGAAACTATGCCTTTTTTATTTAATTTCGCAGAAAAAAGATATACGAAAATTAACGTCGAATAAAGATTTTAAAAGCATTATTCGCATTTCCAGATTTTAAAATGATACTCACTTCATTTATAGAAAAAAAAACATATAAAACCGGTTTCGCTCTAAGTGGGGGCGGAATAAAAGGTTTATGCCATGCCGGTGTAATGAAAGCATTGGAAGAACATGGAATTTTTCCCGATATTATTTCGGGAGTAAGTGCCGGAGCTGTGGTTGGCGCTCTTTATGCTGATGGTTTTACTCCCGATGAAATAGCAGCATTGTTCGAAGACATCAGTTTTCGTAAAATGACCAATATCCAGATTCCTGAAGGAGGTTTTTTCCGTATCGATTCGTTTGAGAAATTCCTAAAAAAAACATTACGAGCCAAATATATTGAAGACCTGAAAATACCACTAAAAATTATAGCTACGGACCTTGATAGAGGTTGTAGTGTAACATTTGAAAAAGGTAATCTGGTTGAAGCTTTAGTTGCATCGAGCAGTATACCCATACTTTTCAGTCCAAAAAAAATTAACGGGGTGAATTATGTTGATGGTGGTGTACTTAAAAACTTTCCGGTTTCGGTCATCAGAGATGAATGCGAGAAAATTATTGGTATAAACGCAAGTCCTTTGGTAGCCGACGAATATAAATTGAATGTGCTGAATGTGGCTGCACGCATTTATCATTTTATGTTTAAAGCAAATATACTCACTGATAAAGAATTGTGCGATTTGCTTATCGAACCGGTTGATATGGCAAACTACGATACATTCGATGTGGATAAAGGACGAGAAATTTTTGAATTGGGTTTCAAAAGTGGGAAAGAGGTTTTGGAAAATTATTACCAAACGTTAATGAAGTGACAATGAAAACTGAAATTATTAAACAAAATTCTCACTCGTTTTTATGAGCTAACCAATTTATTTTCAAAATTTCATTATAAAAACATTTAAATACAGGTTACTAAACGAAAGGAAGATACAAATTGTCGATTATTAATATTCTTTAGGTGAAAACTAATATATTATACCAAACTGTTGATTATATTTAATTCGAACATTTTTGTTATTTCACATAATTGCTAATCACGCAAAAATTAAGCACAACTTAATTATTTAAGAAAAAATGATAGTTTTATTACCGTATTTATTATTTTTTGATTACTTTTGTGTCGGAATAAAATTAAAACTAAAAAAAATATTAAAGCAATGAAGTTTCCAGTATCAGATCGTCTGGCTGCCCTTTCACCTTCGGAGACGCTGGCCATGTCTCAAAAAAGCAATGAACTGAAAGCTCAGGGAATTGATGTGATAAACCTTAGCGTGGGAGAACCTGATTTCTTCACCCCCGATCACATAAAAGAAGCTGCAAAAAAAGCTGTGGATAATAATTTTTCTTTTTATTCACCGGTTCCGGGCTATCCGGCTCTTCGCAATGCCATTTGCGCCAAACTGAAAAACGAAAACGGGCTCGATTATAAACCTGATGAAATAGTTTGTTCGAATGGCGCTAAACAATCGGTTTGTAACGTTATACTTGCCATTATCAGCAAAGACGATGAAGTAATTATTCCGGCTCCTTACTGGGTTAGTTATCCCGAAATGGTTACTCTTGCCGATGGCAAATCAGTTATCGTATATGCAGGCATCGATCAGGATTTCAAAATGACACCTGCACAGCTCGAAAATGCAATAACGCCAAAAACCAAAGCATTGATTCTTTGCTCTCCCTCCAACCCTACCGGAAGCGTTTACAGCATGGAAGAATTAAAAGGATTGGCAGATGTACTAGCAAAATACCCGAATATCATTATTATTTCTGACGAAATTTACGAACATATCAACTATCTGGGTAAACACGAAAGTATCGCCCAGTTTCAAAACATTCGCGACCGTGTGGTTATAGTTAACGGTGTTTCCAAAGCTTATGCTATGACAGGTTGGCGTTTGGGATGGATTGCCGGACCAAAATGGATCGCCTCAGCTTGTAACACTCTGCAGGGTCAATACACTTCAGGACCTTGCTCGGTAACACAAAAAGCCGCAGAAGAAGCTTATACCGGCGACCAAAGCTGCCTGGTTACAATGCGTGATGCATTTGAAAAAAGAAAAAATCTGGTTGTAAGCATGGCCCGTGAAATTCCCGGACTAAAAGTAAACGATCCTCAAGGGGCATTCTATATATTTCCTGATGCATCTTATTATATAGGTAAATCATACGATGGCAAAAAAATTGAAAATTCAGGCGATTTGGCCATGTATTTACTTGAAGTAGGTCATGTGGCTTGCGTGGGTGGAGGTGCTTTTGGTGCTCCCGATTGCATAAGAATGTCGTATGCCACTTCAGAAGAAAACCTGATAAAAGCATTTGGACGTATTAAAGAAGCTCTTGCAAAACTGTCATAAGCATATTTATACACTTTCATAATTGAAATGCCCCGAAATCGCTAACGACAAGGGGCATTTTTTTGCTAACTAAACTAATATTAAGTTAAGTGTAAAAGGTTTATAAAGTTTTTAAAGTAAATAATTATATTTAATTTACTTATGGTTTTTAACTTGTACCTCGATTAAACCTAACAAATTCTAAATCTTAACCTTATTTTTCATGCTTGTATAGATATGCTGTAAGCATCCATACCTGTTTTTCCTGTTCGCGCAGATAATCGCTCATCATAGCAACTGTTACTTCATCGCCGGCTTCCGAAGCAAGTGTAAGCACTTTACGCTGCTGTGCTATCAGATAGGAATAGGTTTCAAGCACGTTGTATACTGCCTTTTTACCTTCCGAAACATAATCACTCTCTTTTACCTGAGCTGTTTTCAGGTAATCACTGAAATTGTGTGGAGGCACTTCTCCGAGCATTAATATTCGTTCTGCTATTTCGTCCACCTTTTCGGCTACATTATTATAATAGTTTTCAAACTGCTCATGCAATTGAAAAAAACGTTTTCCTTTCACATTCCAGTGAAAGCCTCTTAAATTGGTGTAAAATACCTGGTAATCTGCCAGTAGTTGTTGTAAACCTTTTACTACTTCTGAAGTGTTAACGGCGCTCAGACCTGTGTAATCTGTTGTTTTCATATTAATATCTGTTTTAATTGTTACTATTTCATTTGTTTGTTGACACAAAGATATAATCAAAATTATATTAATACAACAGATATATATTATACTAAAATAGATATATTCTATAAAAATGAGATATACAAGTTATTTTTTCTGATATACTCTCACATAATCCACTTCATAGTGAGTAGGGAAATTAGTATACGTTGGGTCGCCGCCATTTTGCCCACCGATTGCCAAATTTAGCAATATATAATGTGGCTGACGAAAAGGATTAAATCCGTCGGGATTGAAAGTGTCATCAAGGTTGGTTTCGTTCAGCAATTCTTCGTCGAGATACAGTCGGATAAAATGTTCGTTCCAAACCATACGCCAAACATGAAACTGCGATGGCCATTCAGAATTTTTGGCAAGAAAATGCGTGAGAGGAATTTTAGAGGTATTCCATTTTGCATTCCAACGTCGGTTGGTACCCCAGGCAGTATTGGCAAGTATATAATGAATACCATCTGTTGGATACGACTCCATAACATCTATTTCACCACACGATGGCCATTCCTTACTCACACCAAGTGTCCAGATAGCAGGCCAAAGACCCATAGAAGTATCGATACGGGCTTTTACTTCAAGTATTCCATATTGAAAACTGAAAATATCGCGGGTATTAATACTTGCCGAAGTATAATAAGCAAATTCCCTGCTGTGTCGCCAGTTGTATGTGCCGGCTTTGTATTCAGGGTTAAAAACTTTCTCTTTTCTGCCTTCAATTATTAGTAATCCTTTCTTGATATAAGCGTTACGATTTGTATAAAACTGATCTTCTTCGTTTCGTACAAACCCGTGTTCAAAGTTCCATTTTAATGAATCCGGTTTACCAGGTTTATCAAATTCGTCACTCCAAATGAGTTTGTATCCCTTAAAAATTTCTTTAGATTTATCGTTTGTGGTAGCATTTAGAGTCTTAATGGAGCAACTCGAAATTATAAAAAGCAGAACTGACGTCTTTATTGAATATCGCATGAAGAATCTTTAGTTTTTTTCAAATATAATGTTTTTACTTTAATAAAACAAAAACGAAGACGAAGGAAGAAGACAAAATACTATAGTAAAACAAAAAACGGAATCATTTGTTTTTTGATTCCGTTTTCTGAATATGTAAGAAATTGTGAAATTATTCTGCTTTTTCTTCGGTTTCCTGTGTAGCAGGAGCTGCAAGTGTTGCAGGCGCTGCTTCAGCGGTAGCTTTCTTCGAAGAGCGGCGTGTACGCGCAGCTTTTTTTGCAACTTTTTCTTTCAACATATTTTCATTATAGTCAACCAGTTCAATAATACACATTTCAGCATTATCACCTAAACGAAAACCTGTACGGAGAATACGTGTATATCCACCCGGACGGTTAGCTATCTTTTGTGATATATTCTGGAAAAGTTCGGTAATAGCCTCCTTATTTTGGAGATAGCTAAAAACTAGGCGACGTGAGTTTGTTGAATCTTCTTTTGATTTTGTTAACAGAGGCTCAACATACACTTTCAGCGCTTTTGCTTTAGCCAACGTAGTGGAAATTCTTTTATACTTGATAAGAGAGATTGCCATATTGGCTAACATTGCTTTTCTGTGAGCCGATTTTCGGCCTAAATGATTAAATTTCTTATTATGTCTCATCTTGTGTTACTCTTTATCTAATTTATATTTTGCAACATCCATTCCGAAAGACAAATTGAGGCTTTCAAGTTTTTCTTCCAGTTCGGTGAGTGACTTCTTGCCAAAGTTGCGGAATTTTAGCAAATCGTGTTTATGATAACCGGCAAGCTGACCAAGTGTTTCTACATCAGCAGCTTTCAGGCAGTTCAATGCACGTACCGAAAGCTCCAAGTCAGTTAATTTTGTTTTAAGTAACTGACGCATGTGCAAAATTTCTTCATCAAACTCATCGGTACCTTCTCCTTCTGTAACTTCAATAGTAATTTTTTCGTCTGAGAAAAGCATGAAGTGGTGAATCAGAATTTTTGCTGCTTCTTTAAGTGCTTCCTTGGGGTGTATAGAACCATCGGTCTGAACTTCTATCACAAGTTTCTCATAATCAGTAACCTGTTCAACACGGTAATTCTCAATGGTATATTTTACATTCTTTATTGGAGTAAAAATTGCATCTACTGGAATTATTCCAATTTCATGACTTGTAAATTTATTTTCTTCAGCCGGTAAATATCCTCTGCCTTTATTAACGGCAATATCAATTTGAAAATTTGCCGATGGATCCATTTCACAAATTATGTGATTAGGATTTAATACTTCGAAACCGGTAAAGTACTTACCAATATCGCCAGCTTTCAAAGAAGTCGAACCTGAAACATTTATGGTAACTTTTTCGTTTTCGATATCTTCCACTATTTGTTTGAAACGTACCTGTTTCAGGTTAAGGATGATGTTTGTTACATCATCTATAACACCGGGAATGGTAGAAAATTCATGATCTATACCATCAATTTTAACCGAAGTAATTGCAAATCCTTCGAGTGAAGATAAGAGTATTCTTCGTAATGCGTTTCCGATAGTTATACCGTAACCAGGTTCAAGTGGTCTGAACTCAAATTTTCCATGAAAAGCATCCGATTCGAGCATGATTACCTTTTCAGGTTTTTGAAATGCTAATATTGCCATAATCTCACTTATTATTTTGAGTACAACTCAACAATTAATTGTTCTTTTATGTTTTCAGGAATATCTTCGCGTTCAGGAACGTGTAAAAGGGTTCCGGAAAGATTCTGAGCATTGAACTCAATCCAGGGATATTTCGTATGATTGAATCCATTTAATGAAGCAGCTATAACTTCCATTGATTTATCTTTTTCGCGAACAGCCACAACCTGACCGGGAAGAACATGATAAGAAGGAATATTTACTACTTTTCCGTTCACTGTGATATGACGGTGACTAACCAACTGGCGAGAACCAGCACGAGTAGGTGCAAAACCGAGTCGATACACAATATTATCAAGTCTGCATTCAAGGAACTGGAGCAGGATTACCCCTGTAACGCCAGGTTTACTTTGTGCTTTTTCGTAAAGATTACGGAATTGTTTTTCAAGAACGCCATAAGTAAATTTCGCCTTTTGTTTTTCGCGTAACTGAATACCGTATTCCGATGTTTTTTTACGGCGATTGTTTCCATGTTGTCCGGGAGGATAATTTTTCTTCGAAAGAATTTTGTCCGGTCCGAAAATAGGTTCACCGAATTTACGGGCAATTTTTGTTTTTGGTCCAATATATTTTGCCATTTTCTTTATTATTTATTTTTATTTTCAGAAGTTTGTATTTAGCCGGAATCTCTGACAAAACAGCCGCGATTGCTGAGAGGTTAAAAATTGCAATCCAAATTTATCAAAAATCCCCGTTGAAGACAAACAATTTAATTTTAAAATTTTGCACAATGTATAAATGCAATTTTTTGCAGTTATACAATGAATTTTTAAATTATACTCTTCTGCGTTTTGGCGGACGACATCCGTTATGAGGCAGCGGTGTAACATCTACTATTTCAGTAACTTCTATCCCCGCACCGTGTACTGTACGTATTGCAGACTCACGTCCGTTCCCGGGACCTTTTACATAAGCTTTCACTTTGCGCAAACCAAGGTCGAATGCTACTTTTGCACAATCCTGTGCAGCCATTTGAGCAGCATAAGGTGTATTCTTTTTCGATCCGCGAAATCCCATTTTCCCTGCTGATGACCACGAAATTACTTGACCATCGCCATTTGTAAGGGTTACAATAATATTATTAAAAGATGAATGTACATGTAATTGTCCTACTCCGTCAACTTTTACTACCCTTTTTTTGGCTGAAACTGTTTTTTTTGCCATATTCGTCTGAAATTTTTATTTCAATTTTCGTTAAAGTTAATGATTATTTCGTTGCTTTTTTCTTGTTAGCAACAGTCTTTCTCTTACCTTTACGTGTACGGGCATTGTTCTTTGTACTCTGTCCTCTCACTGGTAGTCCGATACGGTGACGTACACCACGATAACAACCGATATCCATCAATCGTTTGATGTTAAGCTGAACTTCTGAACGAAGATCACCTTCTACTTTGTAATGGTTTCCGATAATTTCACGGATTTTTGATGCTTGGTCGTCAGTCCAGTCTTTAACTTTGACATCAAAGTTAACACCGGCTTCTTCCAAAATTTTTTTTGCAGTACTGCGACCTATTCCGTAGATATAAGTCAATCCAACTTCCCCGCGCTTGTTTTGGGGTAAATCTACTCCGACAATTCTTATAGCCATAAACTTAATTTATTTTGCTTATAAAATTTTAATTATCCCTGACGTTGTTTGAATTTGGGATTTTTTTTGTTAATAACATACAAGCGACCTTTACGACGAACAATTTTGCATTCTTCGCTGCGCTTTTTTACTGAAGCTCTTACTTTCATAATGTTTAATCTCTGCCCCCCGACCCCCTGAAGGGGGAGTTTGGAAGAATTATTTTATATTTTAATTTAACATATTTAAAATCACCTTTTTATTAACTGCACTATTTCCCCCTTTAGGGGGTTAGGGGACAGTTTTACTTATATCTGAACGATATTCGTCCTTTGGACAAATCGTAAGGCGACATTTCAACTTTAACCTTATCACCGGGTAGAATTTTTATGTAATGCATACGCATTTTCCCGGAAATATGTGCAGTAATTACGTGACCGTTTTCAAGTTCTACCCGAAACATTGCATTTGATAATGCTTCGATAATCGTTCCATCCTGTTCAATTGCAGTTTGCTTTGCCATAGATATTTTTCTAAATAGCTTTATTTCCTAAAACTTCTTCAATGTAACTGAAACTTGATAATATATCTGCCTTACCTCTTCGAACTGCTACAGAGTGCTCGAAATGTGCTGAAGGTTTTCGATCAATTGTTCGTGTGGTCCAACCATCTTTTTCGAAAACGAGCTGACGTTGTCCCATGTTTATCATTGGTTCAATTGCAAGTGTCATACCTGATTTTAACATTACGCCATTACCTTTTCGTCCATAATTTGGCACTTCGGGAGCTTCGTGAAGATTTCGACCAACGCCATGCCCAATCATTTCCCTGACCACAGAATATCCGTGAGCTTCGCAATGTGATTGTATAGCATAGCCAATATCACCAAGTCGCCGACCTTCAACAGCATTTTCTATTCCCTTGAAAAGCGATTCTTTAGTAACACGAAGTAAAGCTTTTATTTCTTCATTTACTTCACCTACACAAAAGGTATAAGCTGAATCACCATGAAAGCCATTTTTATAAACACCAACGTCAACAGATACAATGTCACCATCGTGCAATATCACTTCATCAGAAGGTATTCCATGAACAACCTGTTCGTTTACCGAGGTACAAATTGACTTGGGATATCCATTGTAACCAAGAAATCCTGGTATCGCACCATTGTCGCGAATAAACTCTTCAGCTACTTGATTAAGTTTGCCTGTAGTTATTCCCGGTTGTATTATTTTTGCAAGTTCAGCTAACGTCTTAGCAACTATCTGATTGCTTATTCTGAGCAGTTCTATTTCCTCGTCTGTTTTCAGGAAAATCATGTATTTATCTGTTAATAAGCAGATACACCACCTGTACGACCTTTAATTCTGCCAGATTTCAGCAAACCATCATAATGTCTCATTAACAAATGACTCTCAATTTGCTGCAAAGTATCAAGTACAACACCTACAAGAATTAGAAGTGATGTACCTCCAAAGAATTGTGAAAATTCCCTGTTTACACCAAGCAGAGATGCAAAAGCAGGCATAATCGCTACAATTGCCAGGAAAATCGAACCAGGTAATGTTATTCTCGACATTATTTCATCAAGATATTCTGCCGTTTTTTTACCTGGTTTTACGCCGGGTATAAAACCATTATTACGTTTCATATCATCGGCCATTTGAGCAGGATTAATTGTAATAGCAGTATAAAAATAAGTAAATGCAATAATCAATAATGCAAATACAAAATTGTACCAAAATCCTGTATTATTCATAAATGCTCCGACAAAACTGCTAACAGTTTCCGAATGTGTAAAACCGGCAAGAGTAAGTGGTATAAACATAATTGCTTGAGCAAAAATAATAGGCATTACTCCTGCAGCATTTATTTTTAGCGGAATATATTGTCTAACTCCTCCATATTGTTTATTTCCAACAACTCTTTTTGCATACTGTACGGGAATTTTACGAGTTCCTTGAACAAGCATAATTGATGCAGCAATAACAACAAGCAGGAAGATAAGTTCTCCAAGGAACATTACCAAACCACCTGCACCATCTCTGCGCAATGCAAACTCCTGTACTAAAGCTCCCGGGAAACGTGCAATAATACCTACAAGAATTATAAATGAAATACCATTTCCAATACCTTTATCTGTAATTCTTTCCCCTAACCACATAATAAACATGCTACCACCGGTAAGTATAAGTGTTGAGGTTAAAGAGAACATAAAACCACCCGGAAGTGCAGAACCAGCCTGGGCAAGTTGAACGCTGAGGTTAACAAGGTATGCAGGACTTTGAAGCAGCAGAATTACTACTGTCAAATAACGAGTATATTGATTCATTTTGCGACGTCCGCTTTCACCTTCACGCTGCATTTTCTGAAAATACGGCACGGCAATCGTTAAAAGCTGAATTACAATAGATGCAGAAATGTAGGGCATAATACCCAATGCAAAAACAGAAGCATTTGCAAAAGCACCACCCGAAAACATATTCAGCAATCCGAGAAGTCCACCACTAGCTTGTGCTCTCAGAGCAGATAGCGCTGTTGGATCGATACCCGGAAGAACTACATATGAGCCAAATCGATAGATCAACACTAATAAAAGTGTAGTTAGTAATCTGCTGCGTAGATCTTCTATTTTCCAGATATTCTGAAAAGTCTCAATGAGTTTTTTCATTTGTAATTAAATTTTTACAGCAGTTCCTCCAGCAGCCATGATTGCATTTTCGGCTGATTTCGAGAAAGCGTTTGCAACTACTTCAAGTTTCGATGTTATATTTCCTTTACCCAAAATTTTTATCAGTGCTGATTTGGATACAAATCCTGCTTTGAGCAATTCTTCGGGACCTATTTTTGTAAGATTTTGCGCCTGTGCTAAAGCCTCAATTACCTCTAGGTTGATTGCTTTATATTCAACACGATTAATGTTTTTAAAACCAAATTTTGGTAACCTACGTTGAATTGGCATCTGACCACCTTCGAAACCGATTTTCTTTGAATAACCTGAACGTGATTTTTGTCCTTTGTGCCCTTTGGTAGAAGTACCGCCCAAACCGGAACCGGAACCACGACCGATACGTTTACGGGTTTTCACCGAACCTGCAGCAGGTGTTAAATTACTTAAATCCATATATTAAATGTATTATTAGCTTTGAAATTAATTATTTAATCACTTCCACGAGGTGTTTCACCTTTTCAATCATTCCCAAAATTTCAGGAGAATCCTGATGTTCAACCACCTGATTTAATTTTTTGAGCCCTAAAGCTTCTAAGGTTAGTTTTTGAGTTTTGGGTGATTTAATTTTACTTCTTACCTGTTTAATTTTTATAGTTGCCATAGCTGCACTTTTTATCCGTTAAACACTTTAGTTAATGAAATACCTCTGTTTTGGGCTACTGTTTGTGCGTCGCGCAATTCGCCAAGTGCAGTTATCGTAGCTTTTACAAGATTGTGAGGGTTTGAAGAGCCTTTTGATTTTGCAAGCACATCAGTAATTCCCACGCTTTCAAGTACAGCACGCATTGCACCTCCGGCTTTAACACCAGTACCATGTGAAGCAGGTTGAATGTAAACCTGTGCTCCACCAAACTTAGCAAACTGCTCGTGAGGTATAGTTCCGTTTAATACAGGCACTTTAATCAGATTTTTCTTGGCAGCTTCGGTTCCTTTGGCAATAGCTGCGGTTACTTCACCTGCTTTACCTAATCCCCAGCCAACAATACCATCTTCGTTTCCTACCACAACAATAGCCGAAAAACTGAAAGTACGTCCACCTTTGGTAACTTTGGTAACACGGTTTACAGCTACAAGTCTGTCTTTCAATTCCAAATCATTGGTTGTTTTTACTCTGTTCATATCTTTAATACCTCAATTAAAATTTAAGACCTGCCTCACGTGCAGCATCGGCCAATTGTTTAACTCTACCATGATACAAATAACCGTTACGATCGAAAACTACTTCTGTAATACCTGCAGCAAGTGCAGCCTTTGCAACAAGTGCTCCTACTTTGGCAGCCTGTTCGGTTTTTGTCATTTTATCTTTAATACCAAGTGATGATGCTGAAGCAAGTGTCTTACCGTTTACATCGTCAATAACCTGAGCATAAATTTGTGAATTGCTTCTGAATACCGATAATCTTGGTTTATGGGCTGTACCCGATACTTTGTGACGGATATGTGCCTTTATTCTTGATCTTCTGTCTGTTTTTACTGTCATGATTTCAATGATTTTAACAAATTACTTTTTACCTGCCGATTTTCCTGCTTTGCGACGGATAACCTCGTCGGCAAATTTAACACCTTTTCCTTTGTATGGTTCCGGTTTGCGGAATGAACGGATTTTTGCACACACCTGACCAATCAATTGCTTATCACAACTTTCCAGAATAACCAATGGATTCTGATTACGTTCACTTTTGGTCTCTACTTTAATTTCAGAAGGTAAACTCAGAAATATATTATGAGTATAACCAAGCGAAAACTCAAGTACATTTCCCTGGTTCGATACTCTGTAACCTACACCTACCAATTCGAGTGTTTTTTTGAATCCTTCTGACACACCTATTACCATGTTCTGAATTAAAGAACGGTAAAGTCCGTGGTTGGCACGATTTTGTTTTTCATCATCAGGACGGGTTACCAATACCTGATTTCCTTCGACCTTAACTGTAATATTCGGATCAATATCCTGAGTAAGTGTTCCTTTTGCACCTTTCACGGTTACATTGTTATCTTTTACAGTAACTGTTACACCTGCGGGTATTGTTATGGGTAATTTTCCTATTCTTGACATATTCTTTTCCTCCGATAGTTAATAAACATAACATAATACTTCACCACCTACCTGTTCTTCGAGCGCCTGTTTATTGGTCATAACTCCTTTTGAGGTAGAAAGAATAGCAATTCCCAAACCATTGAGTACACGTGGCATTTCTTTGTAACCCACGTACTGACGTAAACCGGGTGTTGAAATTCTGATTAACTTCTTAATTGAATTTACTTTGTTTACAGGATCGTACTTAAGAGCAATTTTAATGGTACCCTGAGGTCCATCTTCTACAAACTTATAGTTAAGAATATAACCCTGCTCATGTAATATACGGGTTATTTCTCTTTTTAAATTGGATGCGGGAATCTCCACCACACGGTGGTTAGCCTTAATGGCATTCCGCAACCTGGTTAAATAATCTGCAATTGGATCTGTCATTTTTTTATTTGAAATTAAATTAATCCCGCCTGCCGGGACAATATTTAGATTTTACCCCTTAACCCCCAAAAGGAGGAATAATAGAAGCATATTTATTTTACATTATTAGCTGAAGTGCCCAAAAACTCCCCCTTTAAGGGGTCCGGGGGCATACTACCAGCTCGCTTTCTTAACACCCGGTATCAAGCCTTTCGAAGCCATTTCGCGGAACTGAATACGCGAAATACCAAACTGACGCATATATCCTTTAGGACGACCGGTGAGCTTGCAGCGGTTGTGAATACGGATGGGCGAAGAGTTACGTGGAAGCGTTTGCAGTGCATCATAGTTTCCTTCTTCAATAAATTGTTTCCGTTTTTCAGCATATTTAGCTATCAGTTTTGCCCTTTTTACCTCGCGGGCTTTCATTGATTCTTTTGCCATTGTATTTCTTTATTAGTTTTTCTTAAATGGTAAGCCGAATTCTCTGAGTAAAGCAAAGCCTTCTTCATCGGTTTTTGCTGTAGTTACAAATGTAATATTCATCCCGAGCAAACGACTGATATTATCAATGTTGATTTCAGGAAATATGATCTGTTCCTGTATTCCAAGTGTGTAATTACCTCTACCATCGAGTTTGCTTGCAATACCTTTAAAGTCACGTACACGGGGTAAAGCAACACGAATAAGTCTTTCAAGAAACTCGTACATACGATCTCCTCGCAATGTTACTCTCACACCGATAGGCATTTTTTTACGTACCTTAAAGTTCGAAATATCCTTTTTTGATATTGTTGAAACTGCTTTCTGACCGGTAATGGTAGTCATTTCATTGATAGCAACTTCGATAATTTTTTTATCGGCAACTGCTATACCCAAACCTTGGTTAAGTACTATTTTTTCAAGTTTTGGTACTTGCATCACAGTTGAGTAACCGAATTCTTTTGTCAGAGCAGGAACAATTCTTTCTCTGTATTCCTGTTTTAAACTTGCTGTATTCATACTTAAATTTCCTCTCCTGATTTTTTAGAATAACGTACCAATTTTCCTTCGGCGTTGAGTTTACGTCCTACGCGTACAGGTTTACCTTTTTCAACAACGTTGAGGTTCGAAATATGAACAGGCGCTTCTTTTTTTACGATGCCACCCTGAGGTGATTTTGCATTAGGTTTGGTACTTTTCGACACCATGTTTACACTTTCTACAATGGCACGTTGTTCTTTCACAAGAACTTCAAGCACACGTCCGGTTTTTCCTTTGTCTTCCCCGGTGTTTACGTATACTATATCACCTTTCTTTATATGTAATTTACTCATCTTCTATAATATTTAAAAAGATTAAAGCACTTCAGGTGCAAGTGATATGATTTTCATATTTGTTGCACGCAACTCACGGGCTACAGGGCCAAAAATACGGCTTCCTCTTATTTCTCCGGCATTATTGAGCAACACGCAGGCATTATCATCGAAGCGGATATAAGATCCATCGGGGCGGCGTACTTCTTTTTTGGTACGAACCACCACAGCTTTCGAAACGATACCTTTTTTGATATCGGCTGAAGGAATTACACTTTTAACAGCCACAACAATGATATCGCCCAAAGTGGCATAGCGCTTACTGGTACCTCCAAGAACGCGGATACAAAGGGCTTCTTTCGCACCACTGTTATCTGCTACTGTTAGTCTTGTTTCTTGCTGTATCATAATTACTTAACTCTTTCGATAATTTCAACTAATCTCCATCTTTTAAGTTTGCTCGTCGGACGGGTTTCCATAATACGTACTGTATCGCCAATATTGCATTCGTTTTTCTCGTCGTGAGCATGATATTTTTTTGTTTTATTTACGAATTTTCCGTAAATAGGGTGTTTTTCTTTCCACTTTACAGCTACTGTAATGGTTTTATCCATTTTGTTGCTGAAAACGACACCCGTTCTTTCTTTTCTTAAATTTCTTTCCATTGGGAGTTTAAATTTTAATTGCGGGTTTCACGTTGACGTAGTACAGTAGCGAAACGAGCTATATTTCGGCGTACCTCTTTAATTTGCATCGGATTATCGAGCGGAGAAATAGCATGGTTCAGCTTCAGACGTGTCAAATGCGCTTTTTCGGCATCGAGTCTTTCCTGAAGTTCTTTATCAGTCAGTTCTTTAATTTCTCTTGTTTTCATTTTTCCTTATGCATTTTGAGTTGAATCATAATCGCGTCGGATCACAAATTTTGTGGTGACGGGTAATTTTTGAGCAGCCAAACGGAGTGCTTCTTTGGCAATATCGAATGGAACTCCTTCTACTTCAATAAGAATGCGACCTGGAGTAACCGGAGCTACGAATCCTTCGGGAGCACCTTTACCTTTACCCATACGCACTTCAGCAGGTTTTTTGGTGATTGGTTTATCAGGGAAAATTCTGATCCATATCTGACCCTGACGTTGCATATAACGGGTTACAGCTACACGGGCAGCTTCAATCTGGCGACCGGTTAACCATTTCGATTGTAATGATTTTATTCCGAAAGAGCCGAATGCCAGCTGATTACCTCTTTGAGCCACACCTTTCATGCGACCTTTCTGCTGTCTCCTGAACTTTGTTTTTTTAGGTTGTAACATAATATCCTTAAATCAAATTCATTAATAACAGTTTATTTTTTCTTTCTTTTACCAAAACCTTTGCCGCCACGGTCGTTACCACGATCGTTAAAACGTTCGCCTCTCGACGATTCTTTTGAAGTAGCAAAGTTAGGAGCCAAATCTACTTTACCGTAAATTTCACCACGGCAAATCCATACTTTAATACCGATCAAACCGACCTTAGTAAGTGCTTCGGCATGTGCATAATCAATATCAGAACGGAAAGTGTGCAAAGGAGTACGACCTTCTTTATACATTTCCGAACGGGCCATTTCAGCACCGTTTAAGCGACCTGATACCTGAATTTTAATACCTTCGGCACCCATACGCATGGTGGATGCAATAGCCATTTTCACTGCACGGCGATAAGCTATTTTACCTTCTACCTGATGAGCAACGTTATTGGCTACGATTACTGCATCAAGTTCAGGACGTTTGATTTCAAATATATTAATTTGAATATCTTTATCGGTAATTTTCTTTAATTCTTCTTTCAGTTTGTCCACTTCCTGTCCGCCTTTGCCGATAATAATTCCAGGGCGTGCGGTGC
>CAZDSY010000009.1:0-16481 GCA_964508285.1 uncultured Paludibacter sp. | reverse complement strand
AGTTTGTCCACTTCCTGTCCGCCTTTGCCGATAATAATTCCAGGGCGTGCGGTGCAAACGGTAATGGTAACCAGTTTCAAAGTACGCTCGATAACGATACGAGAAATACTTGCTTTTGAAAGACGTGCAGTCAGGTATTTTCTGATTTTACTGTCTTCGAGCAATGTGTCACCGTAATTGTTTCCTCCGTACCAGTTCGAATCCCACCCGCGAATAATACCAAGGCGGTTACTTATCGGATTTGTTTTCTGTCCCATCGAGTTTTATTTTTCGTTATCGTTAGTAATCTTTGAATCTACAAATATTGTTACATGATTCGAGCGTTTGCGAATACGATACCCACGACCTTGCGGAGCAGTACGGAGACGTTTCAGCATAGTAGCTGAATCAACAAAAATTTTACTTACATATAAATTAGCATTATCTGCTTTCTGTTCAGTCTTTGCTTCCCAGTTAGCGATTGCTGATTTAAGCAATTTTTCAAGTTTTGCCGAGGCTTCTTTTGAAGAGAATTTCAGTACGCTCAGTGCTTTGTTAACTTCCATACCACGTATCATATCGGCTACAAGCCTCATTTTACGCGGAGAAGTTGGAACGTTATTGAGCTTAGCAAAATACAGCGTTTTGTTAGCTTCTTTTCTTGCATCGGCTGATATTTTTTTTCTTGCACCCATTTTTCTTATTATTAAATTTCTCAATTTATGAATTGAACGGATTATTTCTTTTTACCACCGTGACCACGGAAAATACGTGTAGGCGAGAATTCGCCAAGTTTATGTCCAACCATATTTTCGGTAATGTAAACGGGAATAAATTTGTTTCCATTGTGCACTGCAATAGTGTGACCTACAAAATCAGGTGATATCATCGTGGCGCGAGACCATGTTTTAACGACTGTTTTTTTGCCGCTTTCATTCATGGCTAATACCTTTTTCTCGAGCTTCAGATTGATAAAAGGTCCTTTTTTTAATGAACGACTCATATTATTTACTTAATTAATCTGATTATTTTTTCTTTCTTTCAATAATATATTGACTCGATTGTTTCTTGGGGTGACGTGTTTTGTAACCTTTCGCCAACAATCCTTTTCTTGAGCGTGGGTGTCCGCCTGATGCACGACCTTCGCCACCGCCCATTGGGTGGTCAACCGGGTTCATTACAACACCACGTACACGCGGACGACGTCCGAGCCAGCGTGAGCGTCCTGCTTTACCTGATCTTTCGAGTGCATGGTCAGAATTTCCAACCGAACCAATAGTTGCTTTACAGGTCGAAAGTACTTTTCTTAATTCACCGGAAGGCAATTTCACAATAGCATATTTGTCCTCACGTGAGTTCAATTGTGCAAATGTTCCTGCAGAGCGAACCATGGCCGCTCCTTGTCCGGGTCTAAGTTCGATATTGTGAATAATTGTTCCAAGTGGTATGTTTTGCAGGGGAAGCGAATTTCCAACTTCGGGAGCTGCTTCTGCACCTGACAATACAACCTGACCTACCTGTAATCCGTTGGGTGCAAGAATATATCTTTTTTCACCATCAGCATAAAACAATAATGCTATACGAGCTGAACGATTCGGATCGTATTCAATTGTTTTTACTGTTGCGGGCACACCGTCTTTATTACGTTTAAAGTCAATTACTCTATATTTCTTCTTGTGGCCACCACCAATGTAGCGCATTGTCATTTTTCCGTCGTGGTTACGACCACCGGATTTTTTAACACCTACCACAAGAGATTTTTCTGGCACAGATGCAGTAATTGTTTCAAATGTGCCAATAATTTTGTGTCTTTGCCCCGGTGTTGTGGGCTTTAATTTACGTACAGCCATTTCTTTAGTTTATAGTTGACAGTTTTGAAGTTGACAATTTTAATAATGTACTTGTAAAACTGCTTCCACGTTTACTGTTTACTTGTTTACTTTTATATATTGCTATAAAAATCTATTTGTTCGCCTTCTTTTAATGTAACGATAGCTTTTTTGTAAGCAGAAGTCTTTCCGTTAATCATACCCGATTTGGTATAGCGGCTTTTCTTTTTTGGTCCTACAATGGCTGTGTTAACATCTGTAACAGTTACATTGTACATTTCCTCAACTGCCTTTTTTATTTCTATCTTGTTGGCATCTTTAAGTACCTTAAAGCCATATCGGTTCAGTTTTTCTCCAAGCTTAGTCAGCTTCTCGGTAACGATTGGTTTGATGATAATTGACATTTCTGATCCTCCTTATGCTTTAAGTATTTGTTCAATTGCTTCGATTGCTTCTGCTGTAAACAAAAGATTTTTTGAATTAACCACATTATAAGTGTTTAATTCAGAAATAGTTACAACATTTGCGTAAGGCAAATTTCGAGCCGACAAATATACGTTTTTATTTGCATTTGCTAAAACAATCAGCGATTTTTTATCAGCAATGTTAAGATTTTTTGTCATTGCAACAAAATCTTTTGTTTTGGGAGCTGAAAAATCAATCGTATCAACAATCGTAATAGCCTCATCTTTAGCTTTATAAGAAAGTGCTGATTTGCGAGCAAGTTGTTTAACTTTTTTATTCAGTTTAAAACTGTAATCGCGAGGAACTGGTCCAAACATACGACCACCACCAACACGAACACCTGATTTTATATCACCCGGACGAGCACCACCTCCACCTTTCTGGCGACCAAGTTTGCGGGTTGAACCTGCAAGTTCACTACGGCCTTTAGCTTTGTGGGTTCCCTGACGTTGATTAGCGAGGTATTGTTTTACATCCAGATAAATAGCATGGTCGTTAGGCTCAATACCGAAAATCTCGTCACTCAGGTTTATTTTTTTACCTGTGTCTTCTCCTTTAATATTTTTAATGCTTAGTTCCATGATATTTATAAATGTATAATTACTGTTGAACCTTTCGCTCCCGGAACAGAACCTTTTAATAGAATAAGATTATGTTCAGGAATTACTTTTAACACTAACAGGTTAATTACTGATACCTGTTTTCCTCCCATACGTCCTGCCATACGCATACCTTTAAAAACGCGTGAAGGGTACGATGACGCTCCTAATGAACCGGGCGCACGTAAACGGTTATGCTGTCCGTGAGTAGTTTGACCTACACCACCAAAGCCATGACGTTTTACAACGCCCTGAAAACCTTTACCTTTCGATACACCAACTACATCGACAAATGTATTGGGTTCGAACATTTCTACGGTGAGTTTATCACCCGCATTGAATTCTTTGTCAAATCCTTTGAACTCAACCAAGTGTCTTTGTGGCTGTACTCCGGCTGCCTTAAAATGTCCGGCTTCCGCTTTGTTGGTGTGCTTTTCATTTTTTGGCATAAAGCCTAACTGAATAGCTTTGTAACCATCTTTTTCAACGGTTTTTACCTGAGTTACAACACAAGGACCAGCTTCGATAACAGTGCACGGTACATTTTTACCGTCGGCACTGAAAACGGAAGTCATTCCGATTTTTTTTCCTATTAATCCTGGCATTTCAATTGTTATTTTTAATTATGAGTTACGAGTTACTAGTTACAATAACCGTTTACGCGTAACATTTTATTTAATCCTGGTTCAATGATAAATATACTTAGCTGCTCTGTTATGGGTTACAATTTACGCAACTTGAAAACTTTGGAACTTGTAACTCGTAACTTGTAACTTTTATCATACTTTAATTTCTACTTCTACACCACTGGGCAAATCAAGCTTCATCAGAGCATCAACAGTTTTTGCTGTTGAACTGTAAATGTCGATAAGACGTTTGTAAGATGATAGCTCAAATTGCTCGCGCGATTTTTTGTTTACGAAAGTTGAACGGTTTACAGTAAAAATCCGTTTGTGTGTGGGCAAGGGTATCGGGCCACTTACTACAGCTCCGGTTGATTTTACTGTTTTCACAATTTTTTCGGCTGATTTATCAACCAGATTGTGATCATACGATTTTAGTTTGATACGAATTTTTTGACTCATTGTCTTTAATTATTTTTAGTGAATATAGTTTGTTTCAGGTTAAGAGTCATTCGCTAACCTGAAACCTTGTTGTTTTACAAAAGATCTACCCTACCTTTTACTTCGGCTAACACTTCTTTAGCCAGCGAAGTTGAAACTTCGGCGTAATGCGAGAATTCCATTGAAGAAGTAGCACGACCGGAAGTAATTGTACGCAAGGCAGTAACATACCCAAAGGTTTCTGCTAAAGGTACTTTTGCTTTTACAATACGAGCACCGGTACGGCTCGATTCCATACCTTCTACCTGACCACGA
The DNA here is from genome assembly GCA_964508285.1 of uncultured Paludibacter sp. Taxonomy (GTDB): domain Bacteria; phylum Bacteroidota; class Bacteroidia; order Bacteroidales; family Paludibacteraceae; genus Paludibacter. The sequence goes on along the minus strand of CAZDSY010000009.1, from coordinate 12,230 downwards.
CGTTTATTGAGGTCGCCAATTACATCACCCATACTTTCTTCAGGAGTAACCACTTCCATTTTCATGATTGGTTCAAGAAGAATTGGTTTTGCTTTTGCACAGGCAGTTTTGAATGCCATCTGTGCACAGATTTCGAATGAAAGTTGGTCTGAATCGACTGAATGGTATGAGCCATCAATAACTGTTACTTTCAGTTTATCAAGAGGAAAACCTGCAAGGACACCGTTTCGCATAGCAGTAGCAAATCCTTTCTGTATTGATGGAATAAATTCTTTAGGAATATTACCACCTTTCACTACATCAATGAATTGAAGTGAGCCTTCAAAATCGGGATCAGCAGGTTCAACTTTAACAATAATGTCGGCAAATTTTCCGCGTCCTCCGGATTGTTTTTTGTAAACTTCGCGGATTTCTACAGCTTTCGAAATAGCTTCTTTATATGTAACCTGAGGACGACCCTGATTACATTCAACTTTGAACTCACGTTTCAAACGATCGATGATAATTTCAAGGTGAAGCTCACCCATACCACTGATAATGGTCTGTCCGGTTTGTTCATTTGTGTGAACGGTAAATGTTGGATCTTCTTCGGCTAGTTTTGAAAGTCCCATGCCCAACTTATCGAGGTCTTTCTGAGTTTTGGGTTCAACAGAAATACCAATCACCGGTTCAGGAAAATCCATTGACTCAAGAACTATCGGATGTGCCTCGTCGCATAAAGTATCACCGGTGCGTATATCCTTGAAACCTACTCCGGCACCGATATCTCCTGCAGATATACCATCTACAGGATTTTGCTTATTTGAGTGCATCTGGAAAATGCGTGAAATACGTTCTTTTTTGTCCGAACGACTATTATAAACGTATGAACCTGCTTCAAGTTTACCTGAATATACACGGAAGAAACACAGACGACCTACATAAGGGTCAGTTGCAATTTTAAATGCAAGCGCTGTAAGAGGTTCTTTAGCATCGGGGTGGCGTACCACTTCTTTTGATTCATCGCGAGGATCTTTACCAATAATCTCAGGTGTATCCAGTGGGCTTGGTAAAAATGCACAAACTGCGTCAAGCATTGTTTGTACACCTTTGTTTTTAAATGCAGAACCACAAATCAATGGATTGATTTCCATGGAAATAGTAGCCTTACGGATAGCTCTTTTGATTTCCTCCTCTGTAATTGTTGAAGGATCATCAAAATATTTTTCCATTAATTCATCGTCGTATTCAGCCACAACTTCGAGCATTTTATCTCTCCATTCTTCAGCTTCAGCTTTTAAATCGGCTGGAATTTCTTCAACTGAATATTCAGCTCCCATTGTCTCATCATGCCAGAAAATTGCCTTCATTTTGATAAGGTCAACTACACCTTTGAATTTTTCTTCCGCTCCAATAGGAATCTGTATAGGACAAGGTTTAGCGCCAAGAACTTCTTTTATCTGACGAACTACTTCAAAAAAATCTGCACCTGAACGGTCCATTTTATTTACGAAACCAATTCGAGGCACATTATATTTATCAGCTTGACGCCAAACAGTTTCTGATTGGGGTTCAACACCGCCAACTGCACAGAAAGTAGCTACAGCACCATCCAGAATTCGAAGTGAACGTTCAACTTCAACAGTAAAGTCCACGTGTCCCGGAGTGTCAATCAGGTTTATTTTATATTTATCGTTTTGGTAATCCCACGAAGTAGTTGTTGCAGCCGAAGTAATAGTAATCCCACGCTCCTGCTCCTGTTCCATCCAGTCCATAGTAGCAGCACCATCATGTACCTCACCTATTTTGTGGGTAAGACCGGTATAAAACAAAATACGTTCAGACGTAGTTGTTTTACCCGCATCGATATGCGCCATGATACCTATATTCCGGGTGTAACTTAAATCTCCTTTTGCCATTTGTTAACTTATAATCTTTTGTTATCCTTAATACAATCTTTTTTAATACTTAAAATCTGAAGTGAGCAAAAGCACGGTTTGCTTCAGCCATACGATGCATGTCTTCTTTGCGTTTGAAAGCACCACCCTGATTGTTGAAAGCATCAACAATTTCGGCAGCCAATTTGTCAGCCATCGAACGTCCTCCGCGTTTGCGCGAATATAATATAAGATTTTTCATCGAGATGGATTCCTTCCTTTCAGGACGGATTTCAGTTGGAACCTGGAAAGTGGCACCACCCACACGACGCGATTTTACTTCAACAAGAGGAGTAATGTTTTCGAGCGCTTTCTTCCAGATTTCGAGAGGGGATTTTTCTTCGTTCGGTAGTTTGTTTTTTACAACTTCGAGCGATGAATAAAAAATGTCGAAGGCTGTTGATTTTTTGCCATCGTACATAAGGTGGTTTACAAATTTTGTAACCATCGACTCGTTGAAAACGGGATCAGGTAAAATGACCCGCTTTTTTGGTTTCGATTTTCTCATTTTTTACAAAAATTTTCGTTTTTGTTTTTGGTTGCTATTGATTTACTTCAATAATTCCGCCGAATTATTTACTCAACCTGTCAGCTACTACCTTTTAAACTCAAACAAGTTTTTTAAATACTTAATTGTGATAATTTTTTAAAGAAGTCCGGAATAATTATTTTTTTCCTTTTACTGGACCTTTTGCAGGAGCACCTTTAGCTGCAGCACCGGCTTTTGGACGTTTTGCACCGTATTTTGAACGACGCTGTGTACGACCATTTACACCTGCTGTATCAAGAGTTCCTCTAACGATGTGATAACGTACACCCGGGAGGTCTTTTACACGACCACCGCGTACCATTACAATAGAGTGTTCCTGAAGATTGTGTCCTTCGCCAGGTATATACGCATTTACTTCCTTCTGGTTTGTAAGCCTTACACGGGCAACTTTACGCATGGCCGAGTTTGGTTTCTTTGGAGTAGTAGTGTAAACACGAACACATACACCGCGACGCTGAGGACATGAATCCAATGCGGGTGATTTGCTCTTGTCAATAAGTTCTGCTCTTCCTTTTCTTACTAATTGTTGAATTGTAGGCATCTTACTTTTTTGTTATTACTTTGAATTACTTTGTTTTCTGTCCATGATGGATTTTGCCCAAAATGGGTTGCAAAGGTACGAACTTTTTTTTATTCAAACAATAATTACTCTCAAAATTTTCTCTATATATATGAATATTTATTCATGTTTGATATAAAGCTTTCATTTACTGATATTTTTCTTCAAATTTTGCTCTCAATTTTATATAAAGAAGGTATGTGTAATTGAAATAAAAAAACCGGATATAATTTCCGGTTTTCAAAATTGATTAAAAATTGTAATCTGTTTATAGAAGTTTCTATTTTAAATCGTCTGAAGTATAGGCTTTAGGTAATTTTCGCAAATTATACTGTGAAGCCATAATTTCACCGTATGCGCCTGCCGACCGTAATGCTATTAAATCGCCGCGTTTTGTCTGATTGAGTGAAAAATCCTTTGCAAATGTATCCGATGACTCACATATCGGGCCAACAACATCATAACTCATTTCAGGCAAATCAGAAGTAATATTTTCAATGCGATGATAAGCCTGATAAAGTGCTGGTCGAATGAGTTCGGTGAAACCTGCATCGAGAATAGCAAAGCGTTTTGTTTTACCTTCTTTAATGTATAAAACTTTGCTGATAAGACTTCCACATTGAGCTACAATAGCACGACCGAGTTCAAAATGTAAGGTTTGGTGAGGACGTAAACCCAAATGTTCGCGAAAAATCTTAAAATAACTTTCGAAATCGGGTATAGGAAAATGATTCGGATGCTCGTAGTTGATCCCTAAGCCACCTCCCACGTTAATATGTTGAAGTGTAATTCCTTTACCTTCAAAAAAATCCTGCAATTCGTTCACTCTTACACATAAACCTTGAAATGGTTGTAAATCGGTGATTTGTGATCCGATATGAAAATGAATTCCCACCAGTTTAATATTGCTTAGTTTTTGAAGTAAATCGGTTACATATTCGAGATCGGAAATATTTATGCCAAATTTATTTTCATTTAAGCCGGTAGTGATGTAATGATGCGTATGCGCACTTACGTTGGGATTAATTCTTAATGCAACCCGAGCAATTTTCCCTTTGGCAGAAGCCAATTCGTTGATAACTTCAAGTTCCTGTGTAGATTCAACATTAAAACAGAAAATATCGTTATCGAGTCCGAGTTCAATTTCTTCGTCGGATTTACCAACTCCGGCAAAAACAATTTTTGCCGGATTAATTCCGGCATCTAATGCTGCCTGAACTTCACCTCCACTTACACAATCGGCACCTAAACCTGCATTTTTAATTACCTTAAGCACCTGAGGATTCACATTTGCTTTTAGTGCGTAATGCACTTCGAAAGGCATATTTGCAGTAACTTCAGCAATTTTGTCGAGAGTTGAACGTAAAACTTCAAGATCGTAATAATAAAATGGAGTTTTTAGCTCTCTAAATTTATCAACCGGGAATTTACCTTTAATCATAATAGTAATTTTATTTTAGCAGTAAAGAAAACAAAATCCGGCTCGGGTTTTTGCTGAAACACCGACCCGCAAATATGAGGCATATTATAATTGTTACGTCCTAAAACAATACTTTGCTCAATGAAGCGAGCGCACGTTTTTTATCGTTAGCATTGATAAGGAAAGACACATTGTAGTTACTACCACCATATGAAATCATACGTACCGGAATATCTTTGAATGCACTTACAATAGTGGTTTGGAATCCTACATTTTCAGGCGGCAAATCTCCTACCACGCAAATGATGACCATGTCAGTATCAACGGTAACAGTTCCAAGTTTTTTGAGGTTGTTAACTATTTCATCAAGTTTTTTGGGATTATCAATGGTAACAGATACTCCAACTTCGGATGTTGTTATCATATCAATTGGCGTCTGATAGCTTTCGAAAATTTCAAAAACTTTACGCAGAAAACCGTGAGCAAGCAACATTCGACCCGATTTGATTTTAATAGCTGTGATTCCATCTTTTGCAGCTATAGCCTGCACTTTCCCTTTCTGGTGTTGTAAAGAAATTAGCGTACCGGGAGCTTGAGGATCCATTGTATTGAGCAAACGAACAGGGATATTATTCAGTTTTGCAGGCAGAATACATGTAGGGTGTAATATTTTAGCTCCAAAATAAGCCAATTCGGCAGCCTCTTCAAAATGCAGATAAGGAACCGGTTTTGTACCTTCAACAAAACGTGGATCGTTATTGTGCATTCCATCGATATCTGTCCATATTTGAATTTCCTGTGATTTAATTGCTGCACCAATCAGCGAAGCTGTATAATCGCTTCCTCCTCGTTGAAGATTATCAATCTCGCCATAAAAATTACGGCAAATGTAACCCTGTGTAATATAATAAGTATAACCCGGATTGTTTTTCAGTTGCAAATCGAGTTGTTCGGCAATAAAAGCAGTATCTGGTTCAGCATTTTTATCGATACGCATAAACTCGAGTGCCGGCAACAGAATACTTTTTTTACCGGTTTCGGTCATGTAAAGCTGAAACATATTCGTAGAAAGAAGTTCTCCTTGGGCAAGAATTGCTTTTTCTTCGAATAATGTAAACACTGATTTAGAGAAAGAACGTAAATAATCGAAATGAGTACGAATAACTTCTAATGCTTTGGCTTTAAATTCATCGGTGGAATATAATTCGTCAATAACATCGAAATATTTCTGTTCAAGTACATTGATACGTTCGAGTGCTCCGGCTGAATTGTTTTTATAAAAATAATCGGAAATTTCAACTAAGCTGTTCGTTGTTCCGGACATTGCCGAGAGCACTACAATTTTTTGTTCGCCATCGCAAATTAGATTTGCTACATCTTTAATACGCGCAGCTGAACCTACTGAAGTGCCTCCAAATTTTAATACTTTCATTTTTTTTAAATTCTCGATTTATTTTTGCCAGTGGTATTTTGTAAATCTGGCATATTTAGGTTACTTATTATAAAAAACAATTTGACAAATCATTTAATTTCAACTGATACTATCCTATTATTTTCAACTGTACAATTGATTGCACAATTTGAATTATTGGGTGCAAAATTAATCATTTTTCTTCATCTTATCATTAAACTACTATCACATTTTTACAATACCTTTGCAAAAAGAAATTAAAAACAAAAATTCAGGATAAAAATTCAGGATAAAAAAAAGAGGAAACACCTTTCAGGTATAACCTCTTAACTTATTCAGGGGTGAAAAACGGGGCTCGAACCCGCGACCTTCGGAACCACAATCCGACGCTCTAACCAACTGAGCTATATTCACCGTGTTTTGCGGTGCAAAGATAATAAAGCAAGAAATAATGTGCAAAGAAAATTTATTAAAAATCAAAAAAAACAATATCTTGTTTATAATTAATGAAATAGAAATTAAAAATTATGCGATTTACATTTATTGACGAGCAAACCGATAAAATTTATCGTGAAATTTTAAAGAAAATTACCCTTTCGATGAATGGTGTTGCTGCTGATTTAATGCGTGAGCAAGGAATAAAATATGAAAAAAATCTTGGCGTATCAATAGTCCGGCTTCGCGAAATTGCTTCGGAATATCAACCTTCTCAAAAATTGTTCGAGCGATTATGGAAAAACAACCAAAGAGAAACTCGTATCATGGCTTTTTTACTTGCCGATAATCAAAAAACTTCATTAGGCTCAGCATTAGAAATTGCTGAAAAAATTGATCAACCTGAATTGGCTGAAACCGGTGCAATGTTTTTGTTTAGCAAACTGCCTTTTGCACCTGAATTTTGTTTTAGTTGTATTTCTTCGGATAAAGAATTAACAATAATGACAGGCTTTCTGACTGCTGCAAGATTTTACGAAAACTTCACTTTTTTACAATGCAATGAGTTAATGACAAAAGCATTTAATACGATGAAATCCGACAGCTACTATATTTCAAAATCAGTAGGATTATTTTTAAGTCGAATGTGCCGAATTGATAAAAAAACAGCTCAAAAAATTCAATATGAAATTAATAAAACACAGTATTACAATGCTAAACACATCCGACTAATAAAAGATATGGTACACCAGGAAATTGATTATTTTGTACACAAGTAAAAAAAATTGTATTTTTGTTCCGAAACATATTGAAGCATGAAAGAATTACAAACATTTGATTCGGTCGTATCTGTTTTCAAATCTTACCTTAAAAAAAATGGGTTACGTAAAACTTTTGAAAGGTTAGCTATACTCGAACAAGTGAGTAAAACCGATGGACATTTCACTGCTGAACAACTTTTCGAGGCTATGCAAAAAGATTTCAGAGTAAGCCTTGCATCAGTTTATAATAATTTCGAGTTGTTACAGAAGGCGGGGTTGATTGTTAAACATCAGTTTAACAGTAATTCAGCGCTTTATGAAAGAACTTTTAATATTCAGGCTCATCATCATTTAGTATGTACAAACTGTGGAAAGGTAAAAGAGTTTACCGACAAAAATCTGAAAATTTATATTGGCACAAAAAAGTTTAATAACTTATATCCTTCCCATTTTACTCTATATATTTATGGATTATGCAGGAGGTGTTATAAAGCATCAAATACATCCAAACTTACTGAAAATGATACGGACATTGATGATGAAAACCCAAATTAAAACACTTTAATCATAAAGCAAAAACAAAAAAATCTTATCACAAAAAAATAAAATTACAAGAATGAAAGCAGATGTACTTCTTGGACTCCAATGGGGAGACGAAGGAAAAGGAAAAGTAGTGGATGTTCTGACCCCACATTATGACATAATTACCCGTTTTCAGGGGGGGCCCAATGCCGGTCATACACTTGAATTTGAAGGGAAAAAATTTGTACTACGATCAATCCCATCAGGTATTTTTCAGGGAGATAAAATAAATGTAATCGGTAATGGCGTAGTGCTCGATCCTGCACTGTTTAAAGCTGAAGTTGATGTTTTAGAAGCTTCAGGACATCCACTCACTGAAAGACTCAAAATTTCCAAAAAAGCCCACTTGATACTACCTACACACAGATTATTGGATGCAGCCTACGAAAATGCAAAAGGTTCTGCTAAAATTGGTACAACCGGTAAGGGAATTGGACCGACATACACCGATAAAATTAGCCGCAACGGAGTCAGAGTCGGCGATATTCTGCATAATTTTGAAGAAAAATACGCCACTGCTATTAATCGCCACAAAGAAATACTCAAACAGTATAACTTTGAATATAATCTGGAAGAAATTGAAAAAGACTGGTTCGAAGGCATCGAGTGTATTAAACGTTTTGAATTGGTTGACAGTGAACATTTGATAAATGAAGCAATACAAAGCGGCAAAAAAGTACTTGCTGAAGGCGCACAAGGCACAATGCTCGACATCGATTTCGGTTCATATCCATTTGTAACATCGTCGAATACAGTATGTGCAGGTGCCTGTACAGGTCTTGGTCTTGCACCCCGCAACATTGGAGAAGTTTATGGAATTTTCAAAGCATACTGTACACGTGTTGGCAGTGGACCATTCCCAACTGAACTTGAAGATGAAACAGGCAATCTAATGCGTAATCGAGGTCATGAATATGGTTCAGTAACAGGTCGTCCACGTCGTTGTGGATGGATTGATCTGGTAGCACTCAGATATGCCATAATGATAAATGGAGTTACGCAACTAATAATGATGAAAAGCGATGTTCTCGATGAATTAGACACAATAAAAGCCTGCGTTGCTTATAATATTAATGGTCTGGAAACTGATAAATTTCCTTTTGACATTACCGAAGGTATCGAGCCTGTTTTTACCGAATTACCCGGTTGGAAAACAGACATGACAAAAATGAAATCGGAAGATGAATTTCCTGAAGAATTCAATGCTTATTTAACTTTTCTTGAAGAAGAATTGGGTGTTCCGATAAAAATTGTTTCTGTTGGACCGGATAGGGAGCAGACAATTGTGAGATATGTTGATTAAATAGGAGAAGGTTGAGGTTGAGGTTGAGGCTGAGGCTAAGTTTGAGGAAAATAGGTGAAGAGAGAAATTGCTTTCAAAAAGAGTATTTTACTTATAATACTGCCAATTTGTCAATGGCAAGATATTTGAAAGGAAATATTCCAAATTGAAATTTTAAAACAAAAAAATTATGTTAGGAAGTTATATTATTTTCGGGATATTTGCTTTATTGAGTTGGATTGTGTCAAGCAGTCTAAAAGCAAAATTTGTGCGTTATTCAAAAATTCCGGTTAATTACGGTCTTACAGGTAAAGATGTTGCCGAAAAAATGCTGCGCGACAATGGTATTTATGATGTAAAAGTAATTTCAACGCCGGGTCAGCTCACCGACCACTACAATCCACTAAACAAAACAGTAAATTTGAGTGAGGGAGTTTATAATTCGAATAGTGTAGCCGCAGCTGCTGTGGCAGCCCACGAATGTGGACATGCCGTTCAGCATGCAACCGCTTATGCACCTTTGCAAATGCGTTCGAAACTTGTACCGGTAGTTAGTTTTGCTTCTCAATGGATGCAATGGGTACTTTTGGCAGGAATAGTGCTGATCAACACATTTCCGCAAATTCTGCTTGGTGGTATTATTTTATTTGGCATCACAACACTCTTCAGTATCATAACTTTACCTGTTGAAATTAACGCAAGTAGTCGTGCTATCGCATGGCTAAGTAATGCAGGTATAACTAATTACGAAACTACTGCACCTGCAAAAGATGCCTTGAAAACAGCTGCATATACTTACGTAGTTGCTGCATTGGGTTCGCTGGCAACACTTGTATATTATATTATGATTTTTTTAGGTCGCAGGGATTAATTTTAAAAGCATGATGCTTCAGAAATCGGCAAAAAAATGTTACCTTTGCAGCCCTGAAATAAGGCTCCGTAGTTCAGCTGTATAGAACGTCAGATTCCGGTTCTGAAGGTCGTGGGTTAGAATCCCGCCGGGGTCACACTCAAACTAAAGCGGTTACATTCAAAATTGTAATCGCTTTTATTTTTTAAATGAACTTAAAAATTCGATTGATTTTCAAATTAAATCTTTATTATTTGTTCACATGAAATATTATTACGACATTTGCCCTGTAAACAAACAGATAAATTTTCATAGTTAAGGTTTAAGTTAATAATGATTACGGGTGGCCGGGAGGTTACCCGTAGTTTTTTATAACACATAATTTACCGGTAAAAAATTTGTTTAATAATTTCAGGTAAATCATTTGGTTGTTTAGCAATCTGATCAGGACTAAAAGATTGTAGTGTTTGAAAAGAAGTAAGCCCCCAACAAACAGATACAACATGTATCCCTGCTTTTCGTGATGCTGAAATATCGCGGGTTTCGTCGCCTATATATACTATATTTTGTTGTTTAATGTTTAGCTTATTCATTATTTTTTTTAACACCTTTTCTTTCACGAAAAAACTACTGCTTGAATATACAAACTTGAAATAATTTTGAATTCCATGCAGATGAAGAAATTTCAACACATTACTCTTTGCATTCGAAGTTACAATACCCAGTTCGAAACCTGATTCATGTAATTCCTTAATCGCTTGTAAAATACCATCAACAAGTTTTAAGGAGTTCATTTGTCTTTTCATTTCGTTTCGAACATGCATAACTAACAAAAATAATTTAAATTTATTTACTCCATATTCTGCGAAAAATCGTTTAGGATTTTCAGCACTTAACTTACCGATATCGTTTATATCGATTTGCTTGCAATTGTACTTTGGTGCAATACGATTGTAAATGTTTATTGCCATTTCAACAGAAGAAGCTATCGTACCATCGAAATCGAAGATTACATATTTTAAATCATTCATCTTTTTGTAATATTTTTTCGTAAAGGATTTGTATCACAAAGATAAAAGAAATCATTAACTACCAAAATCAGTCCGAATCATTCTAAAGAAATAATATGGTTATTGAAATAACTTATGCAAAAAAAATCTGCAGGAATTTGATTTACCTACAGATTTTGAATAAAACAAATTTTATCTTTTGAAAATTCAATTAGTAAATGCAACTTTGAGGGCAAAATAGGAAAGTTTGTTTTTTTTCAGAGTTAGGAGGAACGAGTCCCCCTTGCCCTGATGGAAAAAATTACTTATATTGTCTACCTACCAAAGCTGACATTTATGAGTCATTTAACCAGAGAACAAAGATATACTATTTGCACAATGTTGCAAAATGGCTATCCACAAAGTGAGATTGCCCGTGTTATAAATAAAGATAAATCAGTAGTCAGTCGTGAAATCCGCCGCAATGCAGATGCCCGATCTGGCCAGTACAGAGATGATTTAGCACAACGTAAATACCTGAAGCGTCAGGCATACAAAGCTAAACCCAGAACCTTCACACCTGAAGTTGCGGATTATGTGAAAGAGAGATTGCGTCTCAAATACAGTCCGGAACAAATTGCAGGTGCTGCCAAAACAAATGGAGATAACTGTGTGTCACACGAACGCATCTATCAGTTTATCTGGAAAGATAAGCGTAAACAAGGAACGCTTTATCTTGACTTGAGAAACCGAGGACGTCACTACAAAAAGCGAAGTTTGATTTATGACAAACGGGGAACAATCCCCAATCGCACAGACATATCTCAAAGACCGCCTGAAGTTGAACTGCGTGAGCGATTTGGTGATTTGGAAATTGACCTGATTATAGGTAAAAATCATAAAAACGCTATCTTAACCATCAATGACAGAGCGACCGGTTTGGCTAAACTCCGTAAGTTGGCGGGCAAGGATGCTGAACAACTTGCAGTGGCTACTATTAATTGTTTAAAAGATTGGAAACCTTTTCTTCACACAATTACATCTGATAATGGAAAAGAATTTTCCGCCCATCAAATGATAGCCACAGAATTAAATATTGACTTCTTTTTTGCCAAGCCTTTTGCAAGTTGGCAAAGAGGTTCAAATGAAAACTATAATCGTCTGGTTAGACAATATATTCCAAAGAAAGTTGATTTTGACTATGTTTCACATGATTATGTACAATATGTGGAACAACAGTTAAACAACAGGCCAAGAAAAAGATTTGGATACTTATCTCCAAATCAGATAGTTTCAAGAGTCTGGAATACACTCGAAAAAAGCGGGTGATAACTTTTGGAGCCGTCCCATCGAGCTCGAAAAAAGTTATCCTCGATTTTTTCGCCAAACATACTTTTTAAACAAATAAATTAAAAATAATTAAAGTTGCATTTACAACTTGAATTTAGCTTTCAATAAAACCGTTGTAAACAAGA
>CAZDSY010000008.1:0-41364 GCA_964508285.1 uncultured Paludibacter sp. | reverse complement strand
GGGACAGAGAACCTAATACTCCTAAAGGAAACCCTGTTGATTTCTGGGGTGTTACTGTTACAAATGGTGATGTACATGGAGCAGCATCGGTATATTTCGATTTTGACAAAGTCGATCTTGATGCAGAAGCATTGAAAGCCATTAAGTATGTGGGTGAAAAAATGAAAGCCGATCCAAGTTTAACCGTTGAAGTCAGAGGTTATGCAGACTTTATTGGAAGTATTCCATACAACCAAAAACTAAGCCAGCGCAGAGCTGAAGTTGTTAAAGCTAAACTCATGAAAGATTACGGAATTGCTGAAAACCGCATTATTGCCAATGGTAAAGGAAAATTGTTCGAACCTAAAAAAGCTTACCGTTTGAACCGTAGGGCTAACTTCTTCTTCAACAAATAATATATTGAAAAAACTATATAAAAAAACTGCTCAGTTATTTAATTGAGCAGTTTTTTTTTTAAAATTACAAATTACATACTTTTCAAAGATTCATATATTTTTTGATATGTTGGAGTTTGTACACCAAATTTATTGGCAAGTTGTGGTACTATTCCTGTAAGTGACTCTAATTCAGTTTTACGGTTTAGTAAAAAATCAGTATGCATTGATGATGTTGTTCCAAATGGTAAACGACTGATATGTTTCAAAGTTACCTCAATTATATCAGTACTAAAAGTTATTCCAATAGCGAATGCAAGTTCTGAAATTTCTTTTAGTAATTTCAGCGTAAAATCTTTTCTTTCTTCAGAGGTAAGTAAATCACGAAAACCAACATTGAAATATGTAGTGAGAGTAGCTGTAGTAGATATAAAAATAAATTTTTTCCAGATAATTGACTGAATATCTGTGCTGCAAACTGCTTTTATACCTGCGTTTACCATTATAACTTGTAGTAGGTCTTGTTGGATTAAATCTTCAGTTGGATTTTCATTTCCAAAAAATAAATCGTGCACTCCTCCAGAACTCTCAACTTCACCAGGCTGAATTAATCTGCTGACAATATACACACAACCATACCAAACTTTGTTTTCAGGAAGTAAACTTTTAATTTGTTCAGTAATTAATGCACCATTTAGCAATGGTAAAATTACAGTGGATTCTTTAATGCAGGATTTTAACTGCGTTATGATATCGTTTAGATGATAACTTTTAGTACATAATAAAATAAAATCAACTTCACCAATTTCTTTAGGATTATCGGTAGCAATTTTGGGATAAGCTATAAATGACTCAGATTCTGTAATTACTTTCAGTCCATTTTCACGGATTCTTTTCAGATTTTCACCCCGAGCTATAAAAAAAATTTCAACATTTGGAGTTTCAAAGTATTTACGTGCAAGTAAGCCTCCGTAATATCCTCCTACGCCTCCTATTCCTGCAATAACAATTTTAGTTTTTTTCATCCGTGAACAAATATTTATACAATTGCAACATGTTCTGTTATAACTTCATGATTCAGAAATATTGATGCTGATTCTGAAAATTTATGTGCTGATTCTGTAGTAAGATATTTAATCGCTCCATTTTTAGTGCATTTATCATCTATTTCAGGATGACGGTTCAAATAATCAACTAAACTGGTTGCGACAAGTTCTCCTTGAGATATAACTTTTATATTATTTGGAAGAAAATCCTGAATTTTTTGCTGAATAAGAGGGTAATGTGTACAACCAAGAATTATTGTATCAATATTGTTATCGCGATTTATTAAATTATCAAGATTTTTTTTAATGAAGTAATCGGCTCCGGGTGAATTATGTTCATTATTTTCAATTAAAGGTACCCACATAGGACATGCTTCTGAAGTAACAGTTATTTCCGGATTAATTTTTTGAATTTCAAGTGGATACGAACCAGACAATACTGTTCCCTCAGTAGCTAATAACCCAACATGTTTGGTTTTAGTTACGCTTCCTATCTTTTCTACCGTAGGTCTGATAATACCAAGTACACGACGTGTTGGATCAATTTTTGGTAGATCAATTTGCTGAATTGTTCGTAATGCTTTTGCAGAAGCTGTATTGCAAGCAATTATAACCAGATGGCAACCTGCTTCGAAAAGATATTTTACACACTGAAGTGTATACTGATAGACAACTTCGAAAGAACGTGAACCATAAGGTGTACGTGCATTATCACCGAGATAGATAAAATCATACTGAGGTAAAACTTCTCTTATTTTTCCCAAAATTGTTAACCCTCCGTAACCGGAATCAAAAATTCCAATTGGACCTGGCTTAAGAATATCAATTCCATTTTTTATCATATTGCCTGTGATTTACAAATGGTTAAAATTAGTCAAGTAGCAAACCGGAATTATTCGCCATTTGAATCATTTTATCATATTCAGCAGGTGATAAATCAAGAAAGAAGAAATTCATTGGATTGACAGGCTCTCCTTTGTAATGCACTTCGTAATGTAAATGTGGTCCAGTTGATTTACCAGTATTCCCAACAAGTCCAATCACATCGCCTCTTCTCACTTTTTGACCGGAACGGACTTTCATTGCACTTAAATGAGCATACAGTGTTTCATAACCAAATCCATGATAAATATGAACAGTATTTCCATAACCCTGCTTCCATCCTGCTTCTTTAACTATTCCCTGTGCCGTAGCATAAACATCAGTACCAGTTGGTGCAGTAAAATCTACCCCTAAGTGAAATCTGGTAGTGTGATAAACGGGATCCATACGCCAACCAAAACCAGAAGCAACACGCGTTAAATCTTTGTTTAAAACAGGCTGAATGGCAGGTAAAGCCTGCAACATAGATTCCCTATTCTTTGCATAAGTAATCAACTCATCATAAGAACGAGACTGTATATATAGTTGTTTCCGAATTTCAGCAAGTTTTTTTGATGTTGTTACCACTAGTTCGGAATTTGTCATATTTAGTAGTTGCTGGTAAAATTCTGTATTAGCTGTAGCAGCAGTACGCACTTCAAGAGGTATTGGTTCTGCTTGCAGTACTGCTCTATACATATTATCATCGCGCTGTTGAAGGTCACTTAATACTTTCTGAACTTCATTTAGTTGTTTATCAAGTAATTTATATTGTGCCTGCATTCTGTTTTTCTCTTGGCTTAATTGCTTTTCGCGAGGAGATTGAACTGTAGTTACAAATACCATAAAAAACAAACCACCTAAAGATATTCCTGAAAAGGCATGTATCAGAACATTTTTAAGTTTATTCCAAAATGTCTGAATAATTGGCTCGTAATTAAGCGTTTCTGGATTAAAATGAAATTTTATTTTTTTTGCCATAAAGACTAATCAGTTGCGAAATTCTGGTTTGATTTAACAAATAATTATTTTCGCTTGATACAAATTATCCCAATATCATCATTATAAATATAAATCCGGAAAATATTTTATACAACTTCTGCTGCAAAAGTAATAATTTTGAAGTACTTTTGCAGTCCGAATTTGATATTATTAACCAACATGGCAAATATGTCTGAAGTATTTTTTTAAAAGTGTAAAATCTGATAAGATTTTATCAAGTTTGACAAAAAAATAATAGGACTATTGACTAAAGACAAAGAAAAAAGATTATAATGACTTCACAGGAAATTCGTCAATCATTTCTCGATTTTTTTGCATCGAAAGACCACAAAATTGTGCCATCGGCACCAATGGTTATAAAAGATGATCCCACATTGATGTTTACCAACGCGGGAATGAATCAATTTAAAAATATTATTCTTGGGAACGACCCCATTAAATACCCGCGAGTTGCAGATTCCCAAAAATGCTTACGCGTAAGCGGAAAACACAACGATTTGGAAGAAGTAGGACATGACACTTATCATCATACTATGTTCGAAATGTTGGGTAATTGGTCGTTTGGTGATTATTTCAAAAAAGAAGCTATTGAATGGGCATGGGAATACCTTACGGAAGTACTCAAGCTTGACAAAGATCGTCTGTATGCGACTGTTTTTGAAGGTTCACCGTCCGAAGGGCTCGGTAGAGATGATGAAGCTGCTGAAATTTGGGCTCGATTTCTGCCTTCCGAACGTATTATTAACGGTAATAAAAAAGATAACTTTTGGGAAATGGGGGATACAGGACCATGTGGCCCATGTTCCGAAATTCATATTGACATTCGTCCTGAAGATGAACGTACGAAAATTGATGGTCTTTCGTTAATTAACAAGAGTCATCCTCAGGTAATTGAAATATGGAACAATGTATTCATGCAATATAACCGAAAAGCAGATGGGTCACTCGAAGAATTGCCAGCCAAAGTAATTGATACAGGTATGGGTTTTGAACGTTTGTGTATGGCTGTACAGGGTAAATTGTCAAATTACGATACAGATGTTTTTACACCTATCATTGCTGAAATTGGTCGTGTTTGCAACACAGTTTATGGTAAAGAAGAAAAAGTGGACGTTGCAATGCGGGTAATTGCTGATCACATTCGTACGATTGCTTTCTCTATTACCGATGGACAATTGCCTTCAAATGCAAAAGCTGGTTATGTTATTCGTAGAATTTTGCGTCGTGCAGTGCGTTATGGTTACACTTTCCTGGGTCAGCGTCATGCATTTATGTATAAATTAATTGATGTGCTTTGTGAAGTTATGGGTAAAGCATATCCCGAATTGATATCGCAAAAAACATTAATTGAAAAAGTAATAAAAGAAGAAGAGGAATCATTTCTACGAACACTCGAAACCGGTATTCGCTTGCTTGATAAGAGCCTCCCCCAAACCCCTTCCGATAGAGGGGGCTTATTTAGTGGAAAAGTGGCTTTTACGCTTTATGACACGTATGGATTTCCGTTGGATTTGACTGAACTCATTTTACGCGAAAACGGAATGAGCGTAAATGTAGAGGAATTTAATTCTGAAATGCAAATTCAGAAAGAACGTGCCCGTAATGCTGCTGCTATAGAAACAGGGGACTGGGTAACTATAGGTGAAGGCGATAGCGTATTCGTGGGTTACGATTTTACATCTTACGATACTGAAATCCTCCGTTACCGTAAAGTGAAACAAAAAAATCAGGAATTCTATCAGTTAGTGCTTTCGAAAACACCATTTTATGCCGAAATGGGAGGACAGGTAGGCGACAGTGGACTCCTCAAATCGTACAGTGAAGTTGTTGAAATTCTCGACACAAAAAAAGAAAATAATTTAGCCGTACATATCGTTAAAAATCTTCCTTCTGACGTAACTGCTACATTTACAGCAACTATCGATATTGAAAAACGTAAAGCAACAGAACGCAATCATTCGGCAACGCATTTGCTACACGAAGCTTTGCGAGAAGTGTTGGGCACACATGTGGAGCAAAAAGGCTCGTTTGTAAGTCCTGAATCATTACGTTTTGACTTCTCCCATTTTCAAAAAATGACAAAAGAAGAAATAAGAGCTGTTGAAGCGATTGCCAACCGTAAAATACGTGAAAATTATCCGTTGATAGAACTCCGCGAAACACCAATAGCCGAAGCACAAGCAATGGGAGCTATGGCTTTGTTTGGCGAAAAATACGGCGAAACAGTCCGAGTAATAAAGTTCGGAACATCGGTGGAACTATGTGGTGGAACACATGTAACGGCTACAGGAAATATCGGAATGGTTCGCATTGTAGCCGAAAGCTCGATTGCTGCAGGTATTCGTCGAATTGAAGCAATAAGCGGCAAAGCTGTTGAAGAAATGTTGGACAAACAACTCGATACGATAAGCGAGGCAAAAGAATTATTCAATAATGTACCTGATTTAATTAGTGCTATTCGCAGGCAAAACGAAGAAAATGCAGAACTTAAAAAACAGGTTGATGCATTTCTACACGAAAAAATAATCACACTTCGGGATAAATTAATTTCTGAAGTGAATGAAGTGAAAGAAGTGAAAGGAATTAAAGATGTAAAGATAATAAAATTTGAGGGTAATTTAACTCCAGAACAAGTAAAAACACTTGCATTTCAAATTCGGAACATACTAAAAGAGAAACTGTTTTTTGTGGCTGGATGTATTATAGATGGAAAGCCATCCTTAACCGTTTTGCTAAGTGATGATTTAGTAGCGGCAGGTTTAAACGCAATCAACATTGCACGTGAAGCAGCTAAAGAAATTCAAGGCGGTGGCGGTGGACAACCATTCTTTGCTTCAGCCGGAGGAAAAAATGCAGATGGAATTCAAAAAACTATTAATAAAGCTTTGGAAGCAGTATATTAAACACTTGATTGAAAGCATATACTTTAAAGGTTTGAGTTCATTTAAATAGTCATTTAAGGACTAGTTTCGAAAATTTTAGCTTTTTTACATTGGGCAGATACAAATATGTATTATTGACTGAACTTTCGCAAGTTGATAAATGGTTGAAATACTGAATCATGCAAATTATCTATAACTGATTATCAGCTGGTTATAGAAAATACATTTTTATAAAATTTTTATGGCACGACTTCTCTCCTAACCCCTCTCCACCTCTATCGCCCTTTGGGCACTTTCTCCTCAATGAGAAAGAAAAAGGAATAATAATTTTAAGAGGGGAACAGTTCAGTGCAAGTAGAAAATTCAAAGCGTGATTATAAACACAATAATATCAATGATTTAGACATGCGAAAGTTGAATTATTGATTAATAGTTAAACATTATAGTTATTACCATCGTTGGTAATTATTTAAAAAGTAAATGCTGCAAATTTTGCAGCATTTACTTTTTAGTATTAATAAGGTCGTTTTTTTTCGTGCAACAAATATTGATTCATTTTTTCGGTAATAAATTTTAAAAAAATACACTTTTAGAAGTATGATTATTCTCACCCATGCATGAATCCCTATGCTTCTGTGATTTATTTTAAGATTCAATACTGGAGAATCTGATAACAGTAATAAGTTTTACGATTGTAATAAGTTTTAAAATATACCTAAAACTAAAAAAGAATTCAGCTAATAACCGACAGAATATTACATCCCTGCCTTTCCCGTAGGTTTACTCAGATCTTTCGGTTTTTGTTCGCTTAGCGGAGGATTTTCGTTCAGGTTCCATGTTTCTTCAAATTCCCAATTGGCACGAAGACTGAGTTTTTTGTTGTAATAATAAACCACTTCGGGCTGAATTTTTTTACGGAGATTACCTGTATCCCATTTTCCGTTGGCGTTTTTATCCAGAAAAAGCCTCAGAAAATAGTCGCCTGGAGCAAGATATTCGAAGTTAGTGCCTTTCGATTCTGCAGGTTTGGTTGCAACTACTTTATCTTTCGAGTCAAGTACCTGAATTACAGCGGCAGAGTCGAATGGAGCTATTAACACTTTCAGAGCCGTGTACTGATCGGCAGGTTTTATTTTAAATTGTGAGGTGAATTTCTCATTTACTTTATTATAAACGCTCAGGAATGCAGCAGAATCAACATTTAACTGATAGTTTTTGCCGTGTTGCCATTTATACTCAACAATGTACGACATTCGGTTTGAATCAGCCTGTCGCCAAGTGAAAGGTAATGGTTTAAGTAAAGTATCGACTTTTTCGGATAAGTTAATACGTGAAGTATCTGTTTTGGCAAGCGGGGCTTCAAATTTTAGCGTAAGTTGCCTGAAAATATCGAATTCGTTGTTTGTATTGACTGAAAACCGGTATTTAAGGAGTTCCGGATTATTTGTTTGCGATGGCGGGGAAGTGCCGCGTTGCGTGGTTCGAGGGCGGCGGTAAATAATTTCCAGCGTATCCGTTTTCATTTGTATTTTTGCCAATGAATCGGAGATGTTGTAACTCACCATCATTTCGAGTGTATCGTTGGCAAAAACCAACGAGTCGGTAATCCAATACGTCAGGGTATCGAGCGAAAGGTTTTTCTGCACAACATATTTGCCCTCCCAATTGAAATTAATAGGTTTTATTTTGGGTAATTCATTCTGTTCGCGATTGAAAAACAGCGTAAAATTGTTAGGAGATTTGCGCTCATTTTTAACCAGATACTGTCGTTTATTGCTTTCTTTAAACCAGCGGAGCAATACATTATCGGGATAAAAAAGCGAATGTTTATCAATTTTCACGGAATCAATCGTTACGGAATCTTTCCAAACGGTATCATTTTTCAGTTCGATAGTAACCCTTGCAGTAACCATCGAGTCGGGAAAAGCAAGGTTTTCACCTTCCTGGTAAACATAATCCTGATTCAAATCAGAGAGTGCAAAAACGTTATACTTTCCGGGTCTGACATTGTCGATAACAAAACGTCCTTCGTCGTTGGTTTTGCCAATGCGTAAGAATGGCTTCGTACCAAAAACAGAATCGTGATTTTCGCGATGAATACCAACCACAGTACCGGCCACGGGATTGAGGTCTTCGGCATTCAGTACAATGCCCGAAATTCGGAGTGTATCGATTTCATTTCCTGTAGAAAAAGAGAAGCGGTAATCCTTTAATGGATTTTTTTCATTCAAATCAACAATCGTATTTCCAAAATTAATGGTGTAGGTAGTACTGTCCGCCAAATCTTCTTCAAACTGTACTATCACTTGTTTTCCATTACCCTTAACTTCGGGTTGTTTGGGTTGAGGAGGTGAAATAATTACATTTTCTGATACTTTCTCTACCGTTACATTTTCATCAAAATAAATATGAATTTCCTTTTTTCGGAAATTTAAGGCACCATTCTCAGGAACAGATTTAACAACTTTAGGAGGAGTTTCATCTTTGGGTCCACCGGTTGGACCTTGCGCACGATTGGCACACGATTGCAAAAAAGCAACCGTTACAGCGACCGACATCAAAAAAGATACTATGAATTTTAGTTTAGTCATCAAAAAAATACAGGAGTAATATGAAAATTGAAAATTAAATCCGTAATTTGGCTTTAATGTTTCAAAGTACCGGCACCTGAACATAAAACTTATAACTTTGAAACTTTAAACTTCGTTATCTGGTTTACACTGTCAGCACTTTCAAACCGATACGGCATCGCAAACATTTTTTATCATCACAATAGTTTTTCTTTAAATGAATAAGCGCCTGTGAATCTGCTGCATTTTCCACATCAATATTCAGTTTTTTCCATCCGGAAACAATTGCATTGTTCTCGGCAGGAATTTCAGCAAGCAATGCAAAGGCTTTGTCTTTCAACCCGTGATTTCCCTTCCGATCAGCAAAAGTAAATAAAAAAGGTACAATCGTATTAATTATAATGCTATAAACCGATGAAATTCCGATTTTTTTATTTTTGTTGAGTGCTGTTTTACCGAAATGATAATGCTGTTGCCAATATTCAGACGGTTCTGTTTCGAATAATTTTGAAATATATTTGATATCGGGATTTTCGATAATTTTGGAAAAAAGTTTGGTTGAATGATGAATGAGTGCCGCAAACTGAGCTATTCTCACGTAGGGGAAATTTACGGGACGCATACGTAAAAGTTTCCATCTACTTCCTTCTATTGGTTGTAAATTGTATTTTGTTTTAAAAAAAATAAATTCCTTATAGAGCTCAGCTTCATATTCGTCACTGCTTATTTCATTCAACAAACCGGCTTGACCAAAAAGCAAAGCTTCAATTTGAAAAAGATTATTTTTGTGTTTAGCAAGTATTACCAGCGGAAGTGAACGGGCCAATGCCTCGAAAACCTCACCATTCGTACCGAAACCATAACTTTTTGCAAGCGAAATATAAAATGCTTCTTCGAAATTCATAGTATTCCCTACAAGCAGTTCATTGATATGCGTTGTTTTTTGTTCAAGTCGTTCGGTTAACAGAGCAGTTTTCCAACTAGTAATTAATATTGAAGGTACCGAATGAATTTTAGCAGCACATGGAATCCAAAGTTTTGCAGCAAGAAGGCTTTGGTAATTGGTGTCGATACTTGAAGGATACTTTAATTCTAGCTGAGGAATTTTGGTACCATCAGTTCTGAAAATTTGCACATCGGCAAACTTCACTACATGCAAAATGGTATTATCATACGCTTTATCAATTGAGTGCTGATGACGATTCCAATCGGAAGCGTAGGTGTGAATTTCAACATTACCAGCCCAAAGCGTCTCTCCAATTTTAATTTTTGCATTAAAAAAATCGGGACCTGCATCGGAATTTGGTTTTCCGGTATCAATTACATCAACAAGTTCACCATCGGTAGTTTTCAATGCCGAAGTTGTGAAAAGTTTAAATTGCCATATATACTGTAATACCGATTCTTTCACGTAAATACTTTAAAACAGTTCGTACCGATAACCGTTTTCAATCCAGAATTCAATAGCGCGCGGTAGTACATTCAAAACATTGTTCTTGGCTTTCACCGAATCGTGAAAAACAACTACCGAACCTTCGCGAAGATTTTTTGTAACATTTTTGAAGACTTTGTCGGGTGAAAGTTTCTGATTGTAATCATAGGTTATAACATCCCACATAACTACCTGATATTCTTTTTTGAGTGCTTTATATTGCTTATAAGTTAATTTACCATAAGGAGGCCTGAATAACGTACTCTTTATGTATTCTGTAGCACTGAGAACATTTTTAACATATTCGGCTGTATTGTTCGAAAATCCTTTTAAATGATTATAGGTATGATTTCCGACCCTATGGCCTCTGTTTACAATATCCATAAACAGCTGTTGATTGTATTTTACATTTTGCCCAACGCAAAAAAAAGTAGCTTTCCAACCATAACGGTCAAGAATGTCCAATATTTGAGGAGTAACTTCGGGCACGGGACCATCGTCGAAAGTGAGGTAAATCACTTTCGACTTTGTTTTGATCCGCCAAATTATATCATTTTCAAAGAAACGTAGCCAAACCGGAATCTGAAATTTCATCTATAGCTGAGAAGATTGAGTATAACGCATGTAAATAGGCATGTATTTGTCGAATATTGTTTTTTGTTTTTCCTGTTCGCAAATACGCAATACCTGATTAAGTACGGCAAGATTATGACTGACACGATTTTTCACACTATTATATTTCGACGAACCTAAACTGAAATACCACTCCAGGTTTTTAACACAGTCATTAGCAACTGCATCCATTATTTCGTCACCTTTTTTTCTTTGGCCTAATTTGTAGTAATATTCAGCCAGTACAGTGGAAACATAATCGTGTCGGATATTATATGCCGGTAACACTTTGTTACAATAATCCAAAGCTTTCAATGCCCTAACGGAATCTCCTTCGTTATATAAAGCAGTAACTAATTGCGAGAACATCATGCGATGTGTACGACACATACGCAAGGTATTTTCATCCAAATAAATTCCGGGTTTATCCACACCACCGTATCGGAATTTATTCATCATGTTTTCGTACATTTCATTGGTATTTACCTGCGGTCCGGCACCTTTTACTCCGGTTGGAACAATTTGATATGCCATGCCGGTAAGTTCGAAATGATCGCTTAAACCTAAGTAATAATCGTCGCCTACGGTAACAGCAAAATAAATTGGACGATTCCAGTTATTGGTACGCATCATTTCTAAAACCATCAATTCACTTTTGGTAAGGCGACGGTTTAGGGTGATATCGATACGTTGGTTTATTTCCCCTTCACGTTCCGCTTTCACAGTTCCGGTCTTTATAGCTTGTTTTGAATCTACTGGCAAAAATAAATTGCGGGCCGGAAGATACGATTCGCCGTTTTGTTTGGCACGTTCATCGTCAGATAAGAGAAAATCGAACGCTGTATTTATATTTAAAGGTTCTTTTATCTGATCCTCTACCCAAACCACTTCATTTTTACCCGAAACATAATCTTTAGGTTGCCAACTAATTGGTAAAGGTTCCGACAGATAAGCGCCTCGTTTCATTTGATCGATATACCAATCGGTTTGTAAATAACTCAAATTACAAACACGCACATCGGTTCTGTTACCTTCAACTTCCTGGTTATACCAAAGAGGGAAAGTATCGTTATCACCATTCGAAAAAATAATTGCATTGGGTCTGCACGATGCCAAATAATTTCCACCGAAGTCGCGAGCCACATAACGGTCACTTCTATCATGGTCGTCCCAGTTTTCTGAAGCCATAAGGGCAGGCACTCCGAGACAAATAACCGTAATTGCCAAAGCAGCAACCGATTTTGGCATAAATTTCTCAACCGATTTAATTACAAACAATACACCCAAACCAATCCATATACTGAAAGCATAGAATGAACCTGCATAGGCATAATCTCTTTCGCGAGGCTGATAGGGAGTTTGATTCAAATACACCACAATGGCAATGCCTGTAAGTACAAAAAGGAGCAAGATTATCCAGAAATTATGTTTACCTTCTCTACCTGAATTAATAAGGAAAAGAATGCCGAGAATTCCCAAAAGAAGCGGTAACATGTAATATTTGTTTCTACCCTTATTTTCGGCAAGTTCAGGAGGTAAATTAGTCTGATCGCCCACCAAAATTTTGTCAATGAAATTTATTCCGGTTATCCAGTTACCCCGGTCAATTTCACCTACACTTTGAATATCGTTTTGGCGTCCACTGAAATTCCAAAGAAAATATCGCCAGTACATAAAATTGAGCTGATAGGCAAAGAAAAATCGCAGGTTTTCGCCAAAAGTAGGTTTAATTTCTGTTCGCTGTTGACCACAATAATCAAAGGTTATCGGCGTTCCTTTAATATCAGCCCAACTTTTGTACGCTTCAATATGCGATGGAGTTGGGCTGTACATACGTGGAAAGAGCATTTTAAACCGACTGTCCATTTTGTAACTGGTTTTATATCCAATCATTTTATATCTGTCCTTTTCACCCTCTGATGTTTTTGGTTGAGGGACATATT
Organism: uncultured Paludibacter sp.; assembly: GCA_964508285.1. Classification (GTDB taxonomy): domain Bacteria; phylum Bacteroidota; class Bacteroidia; order Bacteroidales; family Paludibacteraceae; genus Paludibacter. The sequence continues at coordinate 28,642 of CAZDSY010000008.1, read as the reverse complement.
GTGGTTCACCCTTTTCTTCCACCGGAATACACATGTTACCTTCAATGCGAAGCTCTACCGGAGCATTGTACACAGCGCCATAAAACAACGGACGATCGCCATACTGTTCGCGGTTCAAATAATATTTCAGTGCAAAAACATTGTCGGGAGAGTTTTGATCCATCGGAGGATTGGCGGCTGAACGAATAACAATTACGGCATACGTTGAATATCCTATTAATATGAGGGTAATCATAACTATAGAAGTATTCAACCAACGAGAACTGATAGAATTCCGATTGAAATAGAAAAATGCAGCCAGAACGGCAATTATGAAAATTCCCAGAACTATATGAGACCCGAAAAATGGAATACCCACTAGAGTAACTGCTAAAACATATGAAATTGCCATTAATGTAGTATTACGGGCCAAACCTGTTTCGTAAATTGCCCACGAAAGCGAAGCCAACGTAAGCACGATATAAACAAAAAGGCCGGTATTAAAAGGCATTCCCAAAGTGTTTACAAAAAACAACTCGAACCATGAAGCAACTTCAACAAAACCGGGAATAATGCCATAAAGAACTACACCAAGTACAATCGCAGAAATTATCATAGCAGAAATTACACCCTTTGTAGAAACCTGATAATTGCGGAAATAATACACTAAAACGATAGCAGGAATAGCAAGAAGGTTTAAAAGGTGAACACCTATTGACAATCCCATTAAATATGCAATTAATATTAACCACCGATCAGAACCGGATTGGTCTGCTACATCTTCCCATTTCAGAATTGCCCAGAAAACTACTGCAGTAAAAAGGGACGACGATGCATACACTTCACCTTCGACTGCTGAAAACCAGAAAGTATCAGAAAATGTGTATGCTAACGCTCCCACCAAACCTGCTCCAATAATTCCGGTCATGCGGGCTACAGTCAAGTCTTTTTCGAATTTCACAAGAACTTTACGCGCAATATGCGTAATTGTCCAGAAAAGAAACAAAATGGTAAATGCACTTGCCAGCGCCGATAATGAATTAATCATTACAGCTACTTGTGTAGGATCAGATGCAAAAAGAGAAAAAAACCGTCCGGTAAGCATGAAGAAAGGAGCTCCGGGAGGATGACCTACATCAAGTTTATATGCTGTTGAAATAAACTCACCACAATCCCAAAAACTTGCAGTGGGTTCCATGGTGAGCAAATAAGTAACGGCAGCAATTGCAAATGCTACCCAGCCGAAAATGTTGTCGAGCAATTTGAACTTTTTCATTGAAATGTTGAATCAAACGTTATTGGTTGGAATTTTGCGTAAAAACAGCCCCAAAGATACAAAGAAATTTGATTACAACTGAAGCACCTGCAGGATTTTAGTTATTATTAAAAAATACGAAACTTCACTTTTTGAACCCTTATAAAAAACTTTATTATTTTTATTTGAGATTTTGCATAATTTACATCCATCTAGCTGATGAAAAAACAGCTTTTAAAAATCTACTTTTAAAACAACCAATTTTTTACAATATTTTATGTTCTTATATCCAATATATCATTCATTAATTTTGTTTATAATTATTTGATACAATAAAAATTTTCAATTTACTTTTCAAAAAAATTCAAGTTTAAAAATCGTTCAAAAAACTTTCAAATAAGACCAAGTTGAGATTTAAACAAGAAGGTTTCAATTTAAATTTTTATTTTTGTTGAGAAAAAAACGAATAAGATCATTTTAAAAACAATCAAAAAAAATATGAAAAAGTACATCCTTTTGCTTTTAACAGCCATTCCTTTAGTAATATTCTCACAAGGAAATGAATGGCAAAACCCTAATGTAAATCATGTAAACCGATACCCAATGCGTACAAATTATTTCGCATACGAGTCGGAGGAAGCAGCTCAGAAAGCGATTAAAGAAAGTTCGCTCAATTATCTTACCCTTAATGGGCTATGGAAGTTTAACTGGGTGAAAGATGCGAACCTTCGTCCAACAGATTTTTTTCGCGTTGATTTTAACGACAAAGGTTGGGGAAATATGCCTGTACCCGGAAATTGGGAACTAAATGGCTATGGCGATCCGATTTATGTAAATGTAGGTTATGCTTGGCGCAATCAGTTTAAAAACAATCCTCCTGTAATTCCTTTAGAAAACAATAACGTAGGTTCGTACCGAAAAGAAATTACAGTTCCCGCAAACTGGAAAGGCAAAGATATTATTGCTCATTTCGGTTCGGTAACTTCAAATATTTATCTTTGGGTAAACGGAAAATATGTGGGTTATAGCGAGGATAGCAAACTCGAAGCTGAATTTGACCTGACAAAATATGTGAAACCCGGCAAAAACCTTATTGCTTTTCAGGTTTTTCGTTGGTGCGATGGAACTTATCTCGAAGATCAGGATTTTTGGAGACTTTCCGGCGTGGGACGCGACTGCTACCTTTATGCGCGCAACACTAAACGCATTGAAGATATACGCATTACACCAGATTTAGATGAAAATTACAAAAATGGCGAACTCGACATTGCCATAAGCACAAAAGGTAAAATTAATGCTGATATTGAGCTGAAAGATGCCTCCGGAAAAGTTGTAGCTTCGAAAAGCGTAAATGGTTCAGGAAAAATCAGTACAAAATTGGCTGTTGAAAATCCGCAAAAATGGTCGGCGGAATCTCCATATCTTTACACACTAACAGCTACCGTAAAAGAAGGTGGAAAAGTATCGGAAGTTATTCCGTTAAAAGCTGGTTTCCGTAAAATTGAGATGAAAAACGCGCAAATACTCGTCAACGGACAGCCTGTACTTTTCAAGGGTGCAAATCGCCACGAACTTGACCCCGACAGAGGTTATGCTGTTAGCCGCGAGCGAATGGTTGAAGACATTAAAATAATGAAAGAACTAAATATTAACGCTGTGCGCACTTGTCATTATCCTGACGATAATTACTTTTATGATTTATGTGATAAATACGGAATATACATGGTGGCAGAAGCTAATGTTGAAAGCCATGGAATGGGTTATGGAGAACGTACACTTGCCAAGAATCAAATATATTCATTGGCACACTTGGAGCGAAATCAAAGAAACGTACAGCGCGGATTTAATCATCCATCCATAATTTTCTGGTCATTAGGTAATGAAGCCGGTTTCGGCCCTAACTTCGAAGCATGTTACAAGTGGATTAAAAACGAAGATAAAACCCGTCCGGTACAATATGAACAAGCACATGGAAACGAGTTTACCGATGTTTATTGTCCTATGTATTTGGGTTACGATGGTTGCGAAAAATTTTGCAAAGATGAATCAAAAAATAAGCCATTGATTCAATGTGAATATGCTCACGCCATGGGTAACTCGCAGGGTGGATTTAAAGAATACTGGGATTTAATTCGCAAATATCCAAAGTATCAGGGTGGATTTATTTGGGATTTTGTTGATCAATCGTTACGTAAAAAGGGGAAAAACGGCGTTGAAATTTACGCTTACGGAGGCGATTACAATAAATACGATGCTTCTGATAATAACTTTCTTAACAATGGTTTAATAAGTCCCGATCGTGTTCCCAACCCTCATGCTCAAGAAGTTAAATATTTTTATCAATCGATATGGGCAGAACCCATTGATTTGCAAAAAGGTATAATTTCAGTTTACAACGAAAATTTCTTTACTAATTTATCAGCCTATTACATGGAGTGGGAATTAGTTTGTGGAGGGAAAAGTGTTCAACGTGGCTTTTTAAATAATTTAAATACAGCGCCTCAAAAAACTGAAAATTATACGCTAAATTATGATTTATCGAAAGTAAATCAAAAAAATGAAGTATTGCTAAATGTAAGTTTCCGATTAAAAAATGCAACTAAACTTCTTCCGGCTGGCTATGAAGTTGCATATAAACAAATGAATATCACAAAATATGATTTTGCAAAATTGAAACTATCCCAACCTCTCGGAAATACAGTAGTAAAAGAACCCGTTATTAAAGACAACGACTGGAAATACTTGCAAATTTTAGGTGGTAACTACAAAATTGAATTTAACAAACACGAAGGATGGATGGTTTCGTACAGTGTTAATGGTACAAATTATTTGACTGAAAATGGAAAACTTTCTCCAAATTTCTGGCGAGCGCCAACCGATAACGATTTCGGTGCACAACTACAAAACAAGTATAGTGCTTGGCGAAATCCACGCATGAAGCTTGATACACTTAAATATGAAGTAAAGAATAATGTAGCATATGTTTCGGTGCAATACTCGGTTCAACAGGTTTCAGCAAAACTGCAAATGAATTATGAAATTGATTTTGTAGGAAATATTATTGTTAGCCAGAAACTCATTGCATCACCAACTGAAAAGGTTTCTGAAATGTTCCGTTTTGGTATGCAAATGCAAATGCCGGAAAGTTTCAGCCTTGTGGAATATTATGGTCGCGGTCCGCACGAAAATTACATCGATAGAAATAACTCGGCAAAAATCGGAGTTTACAAACAAACAGTTGAAGAACAATTTTATCCATATATTCGTCCACAGGAAAATGGATTAAAAACCGATGTACGTTACTGGAAAGTAATGAATAAAAGTAGTAAAGGATTGATGTTTACAGCAGAAGAAGCATTTTCGGCTTCAGCATTAAATTACAGCATCGAATCGCTCGACGATGGCAAAGAAAAAGACCAGCGCCACTCACCTGAAATAGAAAAAGCAGGATACACAACCTTCTGTATCGACAAACTGCATATGGGACTGGGATGTGTAACAAGCTGGGGCGCGATGCCTTTACCACAATATCGAATTCCGTACAAAGACTACGATTTTAGATTTAAAATTTCACCTTTATAGTGCAATAATTTTAAAAAGTTTTCTTAATGCCTGGCAGAATATTTCCGTCAGGCTTTATTCTTTCATTTTTAATTTAATTGTTCAATTTTCATACTCATTTCTGAGTCAAAATTAGTATTTTTGAAAAAACATTCTTATTCATAACTTATCTGCAGAAAATGATTAACTTTCAAAAAGCTCTACTTTTTATTTATATTATTATTAATGCAATATTTATCAACTTTTATGCATGCAAACCAAAGCAGGAAGAAGATAAAACCACCCGAATTAACCGATTACTAAACAACGACTCATTACAAAAACCGATTGAAATACCTGAAATCAGTTCATACCTAAAAATTCTACAACAAAATGATATTAAGAATGTAAAATCACTAAGTTACGCTATCGAATTATTTTTGAACATATTTGCACGTTCTGATTCATCTGTTTGCGATTCTGCATATGTGCATTTTCAACAATTTGCTGATAGTGTAGAACATTATCAAAATCTAAAACTCGCAGAAGATACTACTAATTACAGTGTAATATTTAGCGAAAAAAAAATACCAAAAAAAATAACAGATTCAGTTATTCAGCTGAATCAAAACGGATTCAGAATTCAATTAAGCGATAGCATCCCGACGGTTATACTTAACAGAAAATTTATAGTCGAGAAGTTTGATATGCTTATTTCAACACAACTTAAAACATATCTGTTGTATTTAGACAACGAATTCAAAATTGGTTTTGCTGAATCGGACAGTATAATAATTTCACCTTTCGAACTAGTTGACAGAATTCTCTGGTACGAAAATTTCATAGAAAATTATCCGAATTTCGTATTTCGAAGTGAATGTGAAAAACATCTGAAAGCATATACAACATATCTTGTATTAGGATATGGTAAAACAAAATTTTTACAGGATGAAAGTAAGTTTATTATTTCTGCATATTTTAAACAATCATTAGAATATTTATTCAAAATAAATACAAATTCTAGAACTGCAAACAAGCTTCTCGAATTCAAAACAGCAATAGAATCATCAAGTTTGAACAAACTGATTGAGGCGCGTAAAAATCTGTCAATTAAGGGAATAATATACAATATTAAAACTTGATGCAAATATTGATTTTTAAGAAACTAAAAATATAAATTTCAGGAATAAATATTTATTGATTTTACACTTGCCAAATAGCAAAAAAATCAGTACTTTTGCACAATTTTTATGCCCCAGACCCCACAAGGGGCAAATTAAATTATCATTATCAATACTTCCCTTTAGGGGTCGGGGATTATTTATAATTTATGCAGAATTACAAGCCCTTTCATTTAGTTTTGGAGGACGGCACTGTATTCGAAGGAAAATCCTTTGGATATGAAAAAGCGGTTGCCGGTGAAGTAGTTTTTAACACAGCCATGGTCGGGTATCCCGAAAGTTTAACGGATCCATCGTATGCCGGACAGTTATTGGCGCTTACTTTTCCACTTATAGGGAATTACGGAGTCCCGAAAGATTCCATCGAAAACGGACTTTCAACTTTTTATGAATCGGAAAAAATTCAGGTTACTGCACTGATAATTTCCGATTTTTCTTTTGAATACAGCCACTGGAACGCTGTAAAAAGTCTGAGTGATTGGTTAAAGGAAAATGAAGTACCGGGAATTTTTGGTATTGATACTCGCGAACTTACAAAATTAGTACGTGAGAAAGGAACCATGAAAGGTAAATTGGTTTTTCCAGATGGAGATGATATTGAGTTTATAAATCCTGATGATGAAAATCAAATAGCAAAAGTAAGTTGCTCCGAAGTAATTACATATGGTGAAGGCAATAAAAAAGTTGTTTTAGTTGACTGTGGCGTTAAACACAACATAATCCGTTGCCTGCTAAAACGTGATACTACCGTAATTCGCGTTCCATGGGATTATGATTTCAATCAGTTGGAATTTGATGGACTTTTCATTTCGAACGGACCCGGCGATCCATCGTATGCAACTCCTACAGTAAAAAATATCCAAACCTATATGGAAACCAAAAAACCGATTTTTGGTATTTGTATGGGAAATCAATTGTTGTCGGTGGCTGGTGGCGCTAAAACTTATAAATTAAAATACGGACACCGCAGTCACAACCAACCGGTACAGCTTGCAGGTACACAAAGAGCTTTTATCACTTCGCAAAACCATGGTTTTGCTGTTGACAATAAAAGTTTGAGCGCCGATTGGCAACCGCTTTTTGTTAACATGAACGATGGTACCAATGAAGGTATTCGTCATAAAACAAATCCATGGTTCTCCGCGCAATTCCACCCCGAAGCTTCTTCCGGCCCAACTGATACGGAATTTTTGTTTGATGTTTTCTTAAACCTCCTCCCGTCCTCCTCCAATGGAGGAGGAGAAAGTACATCCGATTTTAATGTGGTTTCATTGATTGAAAAGGAAATTGACAGTCGTTTGGTTACGAAACAGGAGTACAAGGGCTGCGAGAAAGGCGAAATCAAAAAAGTATTGGTGCTCGGTTCCGGCGCTCTGAAAATTGGTGAAGCAGGTGAATTCGATTATTCGGGTTCGCAGGCACTGAAAGCCCTGAAAGAAGAAGGCATTGAAACTGTACTTATAAATCCGAACATTGCTACTGTACAAACTTCCGAAGGAATTGCCGACAAAGTATATTTCCTACCTGTTACGCCCGATTTTGTAGAGCGAGTAATTGAAAAAGAGCGTCCCGATGGCGTTTTTCTTTCGTTTGGCGGACAAACAGCGCTGAACTGTGGCGTGGCGCTTTTCAAAGAAAAAGTGTTCGAAAAATATGGAGTTCGCGTACTCGGAACGCCGGTTCAATCAATAATTGATACTGAAGACCGTGAGATTTTTAATAAAAAACTTTCGGAAATAGATGTAAAATATATAAAAAGTGAAGCAGTAACAAATTACGAAGATGCAAGACGTGCTGCTAATGAACTGGGTTATCCGGTAATTGTGCGTGCAGCCTATGCGCTCGGCGGTTTGGGTTCCGGTTTTTGCGATAACGATGCAGAATTGAAAGTAATTGTTGATAAAGCATTTTCATATTCGCCACAGGTTTTGGTCGAAAAATCGTTGAAAGGCTGGAAAGAAATTGAATACGAAGTGGTGCGCGACCGTTACGACAACTGTATCACGGTTTGTAATATGGAGAACTTCGATCCGCTCGGTATTCACACCGGCGAAAGTATAGTGGTTGCACCTTCGCAAACGCTCACTAACAGCGAATATCACAAACTCCGCGAACTGGCTATCCGCATTATCCGCCATATCGGTATTGTGGGCGAATGTAATGTGCAATATGCTTTCGATACAGAATCGGAAGATTACCGTGTGATTGAAGTGAACGCTCGTTTGAGCCGTTCTTCGGCTTTAGCTTCAAAAGCAACCGGTTATCCGCTGGCGTTTGTGGCTGCCAAGCTTGGTTTAGGTTACGGACTTCCAGAATTGAAAAACTCGGTTACAAAAGATACAACAGCGTTTTTCGAACCTGCTCTTGATTATATTGTTTGTAAAATTCCACGCTGGGATTTAGGAAAATTTCAGGGTGTAAGTCGTCAGTTAGGTTCAAGCATGAAATCGGTTGGCGAAATTATGTCAATTGGTCGTACTTTCGAAGAAGTGATTCAGAAAGGTATCCGCATGATTGGCGTGGGAATGCATGGTTTCGTTGCAAACAAGGATTTTTATGTTGAGGATCTGGATAAAGCGCTGAATGAGCCTACCGATCGTCGGATTTTTTATCTTGCTCAGGCGCTTGATAACGGATATTCTGTGGATAGATTATACGAACTTACAAAAATTGATAAGTGGTTTCTTTATAAGCTCGAAAGAATTAAAAAAATTGAAAAGGAACTTTCAGCATACGATTCCTTGAATGAATTACCTACTGAACTATTTAAAGATGCGAAAATTGCCGGTTTCTCCGATTTCCAGATTACGCGTTTGGTAACCAAATGCAGTAAGGACGAAATGGACGATCAGATAAAAATTACCCGCGCTAATCGTAAAAGTCGTGGAATTTTGCCTGTGGTAAAACAAATTGATACACTGGCAGCCGAATATCCAGCACAAACAAATTATTTATATTTAACTTACAGTGGCGTTGCCGGCGATATGAAGTATTTGGGCGACCATCGCTCAGTGGTTGTACTTGGTTCAGGCGCTTACCGAATTGGTTCATCAGTAGAATTTGACTGGTGTGGAGTTAATGCTCTGATGACAATCAGAAAAGAAGGTCTCAGATCAGTAATGATTAACTATAACCCTGAAACTGTATCGACCGATTACGATATGTGCGACCGTCTGTACTTCGACGAGTTAAGCTTCGAGCGTGTGATGGACATAATAGAACTTGAAAATCCGATGGGAACTATCGTTTCAACCGGTGGACAAATTCCAAATAACTTAGCCATGAAACTGGCAGATGCTAATGTAACTATTCTCGGAACACAGGCAGTGGATATTGACCGTGCCGAAGACCGTCATAAATTCTCTTCGATGCTTGATGAATTGGGTATTGACCAACCTCGGTGGAAAGAACTTTCAACTTTTGAAGATGTAAATGAATTTGTGAAAGAAGTAGGGTTCCCGGTTCTTGTTCGACCATCGTATGTACTTTCGGGTGCTGCCATGAATGTTTGTAACGATGCTTCGCAACTTGAAAACTTCCTGAAATTAGCGACAGAAGTTTCAAAAAAACACCCGGTAGTAGTGTCGGAATTTCTTGAACGTTGTAAAGAAATTGAAATTGATGCTGTGGCTAAAAATGGAGAAATGTTGTTATACGCCATTTCTGAACATGTTGAATTTGCAGGAGTTCATTCTGGCGATGCCACAACACAATTTCCTCCACAAAAAATTTATGTAGAAACCATTCGCCGTATTAAGAAAATAGCCGGAGAAATTGCTCGTTCGCTAAATATTTCCGGTCCTTTCAACATACAGTTTTTGGCTAAAGAAAACTATATCAAGGTAATTGAATGTAACCTGCGCTCTTCACGTTCATTCCCGTTTGTTTCAAAGGTTTTAAAACTGAACTTTATTGAACTGGCAACCAAAGTAATGCTTGGCTTGCCCGTTGAAAAACCTGAAAAGTCAGCATTCGACCTTGATTATGTGGGTATTAAGGCTTCACAGTTTTCTTTCCACCGTTTGCAACAAGCTGACCCAGTATTGGGTGTGGATATGGCTTCTACTGGTGAAGTAGGTTGCATTGGTGACGATTTTCATGAAGCAATTCTCAAATCGTTGCTTTCGGTTGGTTTCCGTATTCCTAAAAAACGAATTCTAATTTCGTCGGGTGAGCCAAAATCAAAAGTAGAATTACTTGATGCATGTGCTTTGCTGCAGAAAAAAGGTTATGAACTATATGCCACGCGAGGTTCACAACGTTTCTTAGCTGAAAACGGCATTGAAGCTACTGCGGTTAACTGGCCTGATGAAGAGGGTGAGTTGAATGTTAAAACCATGCTCTCGAACAAAGCGTTCGATTTGGTAATAAATATTCCAAAAAATACTACTGAACGTGAACTCCGAAACGACTATATCATTCGTCGTGGTGCAATTGATTTTAACATTCCTCTACTCACAAATGCAAGACTTGCTTCGGCATTTATTACAGCATTCTGTACTTTAAACTCTGAAGATGTTAAAATTAAAAGTTGGGATGAATATTAATTAGAGCAAAGAATAAAGACTTTATAAATGCTTAAAAAGTTTTTTAAGATTCTGAAAACCTGTTAGTGAGTTTACAACCCTGACAGGTTTTTTAACCGTGTCAGATTAAAAGACAAAAAACCTATCAGTGTACTTACATCTCAGTGGTTAACTTGAAAGACATAATTATTTTTTAGTACCTCACTCCTACTCTTACATCAAGGTATTGATAATGTAAACGTTTATCGTGCTCTGGCTTGGGATAGGAAGTATAACTGTATTGAAGTTTAGCAAAAAGTTTAAGCTTTGATGAAGTTTTAAAATTTGCACCAAGATCAAACTGCGTTTGATGTCCCATTATTCCACCTTCTACACCTTTAATTTTTAAAGTATTTAAAAATAAGCCATAACCTACAAATGGAGTAAATGGTTTATTTTTAGTCAATTCATGACGTGTTGCCCATCCATAATTCAGCATAGTAGCACGTTGCGAAATATTGTTATCGGGCAATAAAACTGTATAACCTATTGGAATGGATAAATATATTGCAGGCTTTTTGCCGTTAAGTCCACCTAACTGCCATGCATAATCAAGCAGAAAACCATAACCATGCGTAGCATTATTCGCTGGCAAAATATTAGTCCGGTCTATTACGGAAAATACTTTTCGGTAGCCGAACTCGAGACTGTATTGTTTCGGAATTTTGAAATTAGTTTCCTTTTGCGCTAATAAATTAGCAGAAATAAAAAAAGCTAAAATTAGAATTTTGTAATGCATTAGAAATTTTATAAAAATAAAAATTTAAAAGAATAAACTGAAATAAACAACGTTTATTTTATTCATTTGTTCAAAAAAAAGAAACACCCATTTTTTGAGCATTTCTTCTTTAACTACTTTAGAATCAGTTTTCGGAGTTTAAATCGGCATTTTACCTTTTTATAAATGTTCCCAAAAAATTATCAACTCTTACAAAATAAATTCCTACTTTCAAATCTTTAATGAAAATTTTATCAGAAACAAAACCGGGAATATCTTTAACCAACTTACCTTCGGCACTATAAATTTGCAAATTATAGGGTTGCATAAATTCTCTACTCAATCTGAAATAATCTGAAGCCGGATTGGGGTAAATTTGCAAATTACCGATTTTATTTATTTCAAGACCATCGCTAATATTCCTGTATAATTTATCATCCTGAATATTCATATTTACAATAGTTGCAGCCGACATATCGGTTATTTTTAGTTCAGGCACATCTATCTGCGTTATAAATCCATGTTCTACCATTAGTCTATAATCTCCTGCCGGAACATTTCTTATTATAAAACCATAAGTCTCATTCATGAATTCAGCGGGATATGCAAAAGCTACCAATTGATTACTGCTTTTATCAAATAGCCTGCACTGGAAATTGAAATAATACCAAAGTGATGTGTCGAACATTTTTGAAATATCAACATTTACAAACACTGTATTATTTCCTTGTGGATAAGGTGTTTTAAGAAGATTGAAATTTAAATTTTCCGATTTATTATTGTCAGCAAGAATTTTTGTAGCATCGTTCCATTTTAATATTGGTTGGTCTGTACCGGCTTTGTAGTAATGTGTAGTTAATGTTGAATCTTTTGAAGTAAAATTAATAATGTATTCACCTTTTGGAATTCTGCTGAATTTATATTCTCCTTGTTCGGGTAGATACTGAGACTGGAAAATTTCGCCGGAATTATTTGTGGCATTCAGCAACTGAACAGTACCTAATTTGTCAGGGCTGAAAATATTTCCAGCGTTGCTAACTTTCCCGCTGATTTCGGCTCCGGTTAAAGACAGATTATATAATTTATAATCCATATAGTCCACAAAAATTCCTGTGAAGTCATTATTGTTATTTTCTGTTATAATCGGGAAACGTGTTGTCGAGCCACTTATCATTTTGCCATTTTCCGGATTTATAACTAAAGTATTGCCATCGTAGCCCATATACATGGTTGTTTCTGGTTCGTACAATGGTCCCCAACCAATATCTTTGTTTGATCCATAAATTCGCCGCGGAACAGAAATAAATAAATATGAACCTGCATATAACGATGTTATGCTTGTATGTTCAATAATTCCCGAGAAAGTGGTAATGGCACTCAAAACGTTAATCCATTGTTTTTCGCCGGTTTTGTTTACCTTGCCAATCACAATATTATTCGCATTATGCCTTTTTACATACTCTTCACCAAAAATATTCACATTCGAGTTGGCAAAGCGGGTAGAAAAATACAAATCATTATTTTTATCAACATCAAAAAATCTTTGTCTCTCACTGTAGTAAATATTGGAATTTATGGGTTCAGCCCAGATAAAATTCCCGTTAGCTGCGTTAATACAACCCAAAAAGTCATTATAGTAAGTTGAATTTCCCAAAGCAGGAAAATTCTTGCTTAAAACGTTCATTTTTCCCGAATATTCTCCGCAAAGATAAAGTTTTCCATCGCCTGTGCTTTTTAAAAATGTAATATTTTCGTTACCGGAATTAAGCAGTGTTTTTGCATAATTTACTGTTCCGGTTGATCCGATATTTACGATAAATATGTCCTGATAGCTATAGTCGTAAGTACTACTGAGTGTATCGTTTTTAACAACCTTATCATCGAACGAGAGCCCTCCGGTAATATATCCAAGTGAACCTGCGATAATTGCACCTCCGTTTCCGTCCGAATCGAAAAACACATTAAGCAGGTAGGTTCCGGAATTTACTACTTTACTGTATTTCGACTATTGGCGTACCATGGCTGATGAAAATTTTGTAGTAAATATATTGATTCCCTGATTCCCTATCCGTTTTGCAATAGTATCATTATCAACCAGAATAGCTCCTGCCGAGAATTTCCCACCCAGAAAATAATTTCCATCTTTATCTAAAAATTGCTTTACTTCCTCAATGTAACCATTATTCTCATCAGGATTGATAATAAACTTCACATTACTCCATGTATAATCAGCAGGATTAAAAGTAGCTGTAAAAAATCGCGCTGTGCCATTGGCTGTGTAGCTAAACGATTGGTTTCCCAATGTAAGCGTTTTACCTGACGAAAATGAACACCCTCCCAGTATCTGAAATTTCCCATCATTCGTTTCAAGTACACTGTTTACCCATGCATAATTACTTTCATTGCCCATTTGTTGCCACCAAAGCAGGCTTCCGTTTGTATTGCTAAACTTCAGGATAATCGTTCCGTTTCCTGAATTTGGTATATTGGTGGAGCCATAACTGATATTATTATGGCCAATCAGAAAAACAAAATCATCTCCGTTACTGTCTTTTTTAGCAGAAGTTATTTGTGTATAGGAAGAACCCGGATTTAATGTACCACGCAATCCTTCAACAAGATTTGAATCCCATGGCAACTCAATTGAATATAAAGCTGACGAAAAAAAGATGGCAATTAGAAATAAGAAGTTATTTGTTTTCATATACTTTAAATTTATTTATTAATAACTTTTATTGCATTTTGGATAAATTCAAAATACAAAAATATAAAAATGAGCTTAATATACTAATTATTTTGTTTATAATACCTGCACCACTCTTTTAATCCACATTCATTACATTTTGGCTTACGCGCCTGACAAATATATCGGGCATGTAAAATCAACCAATGATGCGCTTTGGGAATTAAATCTTCGGGAATATATTTTATAAGTTCAAGTTCTGTTTGCAGTGGATTTTTTGAATTTGTTGTCAGACCTAAACGCTCCGAAATACGAAAAACGTGCGTATCGACTGCCATTACAGGTTTATTATAAATGACCGAAGCCACTACATTGGCAGTTTTCCGACCCACACCCGGAAGTTTTTGCAATTGTTCTACATCATCAGGTACTATACCACCAAATTCAGTTACTAATTTATTCGCCATACCCCATAAATTATGTGCTTTATTGTTAGGATAAGAAACTGAACGTATATATTCCAAAATAACCTCAGGAGAAGATGCTGCCATAGCTTCAGCAATGGGAAATGCTTCAAACAATCGGGGTGTAACCATATTCACACGCTTATCAGTACATTGCGCCGATAAAATTACAGCTACCAATAATTGATATGCATCGCCGTGATGTAATTCGGTTTCGGCAACAGGCATATTCACCTGAAACCATTCGATAATTTTTTTATAACGATCTTTTACTTTCATTCTACAAGCTTTAATTTATTTGTATGAGAGAATTAGAAATTACTTTTAAAAATTCGCTGAATTAATAACAAAGCTATGCAAATTTAAAATAAAAGTCAAACCAAATACCTGCTTATTTTTATTATTTTTGCAGATAATTGAAATCAGCACTTCTGATTCGATATAAATATTTTTACAACGAACATAAATAGAAGTTTAATTAAAGTTACCAAAACTATATGGCTCCGCGAAAACCCGTAAAATCCAGACCGAAACCCGAACAGAAATCAAATGTTACACGCACTCGAAAACCCGCAAATCGAAACGGGAATGAAAACTTTTTCACACGATTCATCCATTTTATCACCGATGAAAAATTCATATTTATAATTGGTCTTTTTCTGGTTTTAGGAGTTTTGTATCTCACATTAGCGCTTACATCCTACTTTTTCAATGGTGCCGACGACCAGAGCCTCATGGATTTGAGCTGGAGTGAATTGAAAACCAAGCGTAATGAAATACAAAATCTTGCATCGGTGTTTGGTGCATTGGCAGCACACACACTCATTCATAAATGGTTTGGCATAGCAGCCTTTTTCATTTTATTTTTTGTTGCCGTAGTCGGCTTCAGATTAATGAAAGTGAAAACAATACCTCTTTGGAAGGCTTTTTACCACTCGACATTCGGGCTAATCTGGTTATCGGTTACATTGGGTTTTGTGCTGAATCCTTATGTGCGCGATGTAATTTTCTTTGCACCGGGCGGGCAACATGGCGAACAGGTCAGTAAACTTATAGAATCATACATAGGATTCCCCGGAACTATATTGATTTTAATCGGAGTACTGATTGTATATCTGATATTTTCCTCTTCAAAAACGATTCCTTTTATTAAGAGTATATTTATAAAGAAACCAAGGAATACAAACGTAGTGGACGAAGAAGCGTTGGAAGAGGAAATTGATTATAAAGATGACGAAATAATTGAACCAACCGTAGCGGTGGGAACCGAAATTGTACCCGAAGAATGGGTGGTAAAACCAAGTGGCGAAGAAGAAACGTTAAGCATTAAACCCGATGATAGTATTTTAAGCGATGTAACTTTTGAGGTTCAAAAAGATATTGATGAAAATGATTTGCCTGTTGATAAAGACGAAAACGGGAACGAAGAAAACGAAGATCCATCGTACAATCTGGCTAAACTCGGAAAATACGATCCAACGCTCGATTTATCAAGATATGTACCACCAACAACAAATTTGCTAAAGATTTATGGAACCGACAACGATACGCCTATCGATATGGCTGAGCAAAATACTAATAAAGAGCGCATTATTCAAACGCTTTTAAATTACGGCATCGAAATAAAATCGATAAAAGCAACGGTCGGCCCAACCATCACGCTTTACGAAATTGTTCCAAAGGAAGGCGTACGCATTTCTAAAATCCGGAATCTTGAATACGATATAATGCTCAGTCTTGCAGCTACAGGTATTCGTATTATCGCCCCAATTCCCGGAAAAGGCACTATCGGTATCGAAGTTCCGAATGCCGATCCGCAAATTGTTTCGATGCATTCTATTATCGCTTCCAAGAAATTTCAGGAATCGAAATTTGAACTTCCCGTGGCTTTAGGACGTACCATAACTAATGAAATCTTCATGGTGGATTTGGTAAAAATGCCACACTTACTCGTTGCGGGTGCAACCGGACAGGGAAAATCGGTAGGATTGAATGCTATTATTACTTCTTTGTTGTACAAAAAACATCCGGCCGAATTAAAACTCGTATTAGTTGACCCGAAAAAAGTAGAATTCAACATTTACGGCGATATTGAAAAACATTTTCTGGCCAAACTTCCGGATGGTGAAGATGCGATTATTACAGATGTAACCAAAGTGGTGCAAACACTGAATTCGCTTTGTAAAGAAATGGACGACCGCTACGATTTACTGAAAAAAGCACATGTACGAAATGTTAAGGAATACAACGAAAAATTTATTAATCGAAATCTGAATCCTGAAAAAGGACACCGATTTATGCCTTATATCGTAGTGATTGTAGATGAGTTTGGAGATCTGATTATGACAGCAGGCAAAGAAGTAGAAATGCCAATTGCGCGTATAGCGCAACTTGCCCGCGCCGTGGGTATTCACATGATTATCGCCACACAACGTCCTTCAGTCAATATTATTACTGGTGTTATCAAAGCTAACTTCCCTGCACGTATTGGCTTTAAAGTTTCGTCGATGATTGATTCACGCACTATTCTCGATGCATCGGGCGCTAATCAACTTGTAGGAAGAGGAGATATGCTTTTCTCACAGGGAAATGACCTGGTTCGTGTACAGTGCGCTTTTGTTGACACTCCCGAAGTTGAAAATATCGTGCATTATATCAGCAATCAACAAGGCTATCCTACTGCGTTTTATCTGCCCGAATATGTGGGCGCCGATGGAGAAGGAATTGATGCATCGAGCGTGGATTTAAGCAAACGCGACCCGCTTTTCGAAGAAGCAGCCCGTTTGATTGTAGCCAATCAGCAGGGCTCAACTTCACTTATTCAGCGTAAATTCTCTATCGGTTACAACCGCGCGGGCCGAATTGTCGACCAACTTGAAGTGGCAGGAATTATCGGACCTTTCGAAGGCAGCAAAGCCCGACAGGTATTGGTAATGGACGAATATCATTTGGAACAGATTTTTAAGCATTTGTAGGAATAATAACAACTGATTTATATCTTCATTTATTTTTGCATAGTATTTGTAAAACTAATTTTACAAATCAATTATAATATAATAAAAAACCCACATTATGCGCAAATTAAATTTTTCAATCATACTATCAATTATTTCGATAATCGGATTAAATGCTCAAAAAAGCATTGATGCAGAAGTACTTATCAACAATTTACTGAATAAGATAAAGACCTCGCCTTTCCGCACCGAGTTCACCCTTTCGGTGGTTCAAAAAAATGCAGTAACTTCGCAGTCGATGTCGGGAAAATTTCTGATGAACGGCAAGAAATTTCACATCGATTCGGATATTGTAAAAGTTTGGTACGATGGTAAAACCCAGTGGGGACTCAATACTGAAGCCAAAGAAGTTTCGATATCGGAGCCTACAGAGCAGGAATTGATTGAAACCAATCCGCTTACAATACTTGGGGCTTACAAAAGTAAATGCAATACAAGGTTCAGCAAAACAAAATCAACACGCTACGATATTGTTGAACTGGTACCGAAAGTAAAAAATAATGATTTTACACTAATAGAAGTGCGAATAGATAAGGCTACAAAAAATCCATATTCGGTAGCAGTAACCGAAAAAAACGGAACAGTATCAATGCTCACATTATCAAACTACCAGAAAGGTGTGAAAGTTTCCGATGCCGATTTCGTTTTCGACAAAACTAAGTTTAAAGGAATTACAGAGAATGATTTGAGGTGAAAGATAATGCTTTAATGTGCAAATTTACCAACATGCCAATGTGCCAATAAATTGTAAAACTTTAAATTGTAAATTGTATATTTTTGACACAAAACATTGATACATGAAACGCTGAAACAAAAAAAAAACAAATATATGACAGAAAAAGTAAGATGTTTAATAATCGGCTCGGGACCTGCGGGTTACACTGCAGCTATTTATGCTTCGAGAGCCAATCTTTCGCCGGTTTTGTACGAAGGAATGCAGCCGGGCGGACAATTAACTACAACCAACGAAGTTGAAAATTTTCCGGGCTATCCCGAAGGAATTACAGGTCCGGAATTGATGGAAGACCTAAAAAAACAGGCACAACGTTTTGGTGCGGATATTCGGTTTGGAATGGCAACAGCTACTGACCTTTCTACTGCGCCTTTTAAAGTTACTATCGATGGCGAAAAAGTTATAGAAACTGACACTCTGATAATTTCTACCGGAGCTACCGCTAAATATCTTGGGTTGCCCGATGAACAGAAATATGCCGGTTCCGGAGTATCGGCTTGTGCTACCTGCGATGGATTTTTCTATCGCAAGCGCAAAGTTGCCGTAGTTGGCGGTGGGGACACAGCCTGCGAAGAAGCTACGTATCTGGCAGGTTTGGCAGATAAAGTTTACTTGATTGTACGTAAACCATTTTTACGCGCATCGAAAATAATGCAAGAACGCGTTTTTGCCAATCCGAAAATAGAAGTGCTATTCGAACATGAAACTCTTGGACTCACGGGCGATAAAGTTGTTCAAGGTGCTAACCTGGTAAAACGTCGCGGAAAACCCGACGAAAGCCAGGTGCATATTGAAATTGATGGATTTTTCCTTGCTATCGGGCATAAACCTAATTCGGATATTTTCAAACCATGGATTGAGACCGATGAAGTTGGCTACATTAAAACTATTCCCGGAACACCCAAAACAAACATACCCGGTGTTTTTGCAGCCGGCGATGTTGCCGATCCGCATTATCGCCAGGCAATAACAGCAGCCGGGAGCGGTTGTCAGGCAGCAATTGAAGCCGAACGCTACCTAAGCGAAAAAGGATTATAAGTATTCAAGCTTTTTTTAGTTCACACATAATTTTTTCGTTATTTGAACCCCATCGCATTGATACGATGGGGTTATTTTATGCACGTTTTTCAGAATTTCAGAATACTCCTACCTCCCATTTTACTCAGATTTCTTCCTTTAAAAGTCCTTATATAACTCCGAGAAAAAAATTAAATTTCAGTTTATAAAGTTTTCCTGATTGAATTCATATTTTATATTTTATTCAATATAAGCACTTTACAAACGTATAAAATTTCCTGGAAAAATATTTTGCTCTCATTAACATTATTTAACTGCAAAACTATTGGAATTTGATATTTTACACATTACATTTGCAGTGTACTATTTTACTATTACACTTATTCACTAATACAAACAGACATTATAATAGATACATCAAAATTAAATCGATAATAATTTATAAAATCCAAATACTACAAAAAACAAGTCAAATATCAAAAAGTAAAGTATTGATGTAAGAAATTCAGAATAAAAACGTCAAACATATAGCAAAACAAAAACAACTACAATGAAAACAATTCAAAAAATCGCAACAATCGTATTGGGTATTTTACTTATAGCCGGAACAATGAAAGCTGAAACTTCAGCAACTGTAACCATTAAAGGAAAAGTAACTGACGAACAAAATAATCCGGTAGAATTTGCCACAGCAGCACTTATCAGTCCAAAAACAAAAGCCATTGTTAAAGGAGAGGTATGTAACGAAAAGGGTGAATTTATCATTACAAAAGTTGAACCCGGCGAATACATTCTTTCGGTTAGTATGGTAGGTTATGAAAAACTCGAAACCGAAAATATTAAAGCAGACAGAAAAAATCCGGTGATTGAAAAAAACTTCGTTCTGCACGAAAAAAGAGAAATGCTGAATGAAGTAGTGATTACAGGAAATAAAGATTTCATCGAACAGTCGGTTGACAAAATTGTGATAAATCCCGAAGCATCCCCGACAAGTGCATCTGAAAATGTTTTTGAAATTCTCAGAAAATTGCCTGGTGTAAGCATTGATAACAATGATAACATAACCTTGAAAGGAATGCAGGGCGTAAAAGTATTGATAGATGATAAACCCACTTACTTATCTTCGACTCAACTTGCTTCGATGCTTAAAGGAATGCAGGGAAAAAATGTAGATAAAATTGAAATTATCGAAAATCCATCTGCCCGTTATGATGCAGAAGGGAACTCAGGAATTATCAATATTAAAACAAAACACGTAAAAGCACCCGGATTTAATGGAAATGTAAACGCAGGCATGAATATAGCAAGCCGTTTTGGTTGGAATGGCGGACTTGATCTGAATATGAAATACAACAAATTAAATTTGTATGGTAACTACTCTAATTACAACTGGGCCGGCATTAACAGTATGAATGCTTCACGTATGTTCACAAGTACAGCTTTGCAAGGTGCTTATCAACTTATAGAAACAAACGCTGATTATAATGGAAGTTCACATAATTACAAAGCCGGTATTGATTATTACCCTGCAAGAAACCATGTCATAAGTGGGATGATTCGCGGAAACTTTGGTTTTAACAATGAAAATGAAAACAGCACAACAAGGTTTACCGATAAATATAAAAATACAGACTCAATGCTTGTTACAATATCCGGCGGAAAAAACAATTGGAATAATAATACCTATAATTTGAATTACAAATGGGATATTGACAGCATTGGCCAAAATCTACAAATCGATGCTGACTATGCTTTTTTCGGGTTTAACAGTAATAACCAACAGTCAGGTGAGTACAAAGATGTGAATGGAAATAATCTTAACAATTCAATTAATGTAGCTACTGAACAGGGAAGTGCCATTAAAATTTTCACTACTAAGCTTGATTATGTTCGTCCGGTAAGTAAAACTTCGACAGTAGAAGCCGGACTAAAAAGTAGCAATGTTACTACCGACAGCCACATTAACATGACCGGTTATTTAGCGCAAAACGACCACTTTATTTATACAGAAGCTATTCAGGCAGCATATGTTAATGCCAAAACACAGTGGAACAATACGACATTGCAATTAGGTTTTCGCCTTGAAAATACTATTTCGAAAGGTAATTCTGTTTCGACCAATTCAGTTAAAGATTCTTCTTATCTGAAACTGTTCCCTTCGTTTTTCGTAATGCAAAAACTGAATAACAAAAACAATGTAAACTTCAAGTACAGTTATCGCATCGGTCGTCCGGGTTATCATCACCTGAATCCGTTCCGTTGGATGATTGATCCTTACACCTACAATGTGGGAAATCCTAATTTGAGTCCGCAGTTTACACACTCATTTGGTATTGGACATAACTACAACAGTATGCTTATCACCAATTTAGGTTTAAACTATACAACAGGATTATTTACAGAAGTGATTAAACAGGACGATGCATCGAAAACAGTTTTCCAAACCAATGAAAACATGAACAATTCGCTTGATATAAATTTATCCGAAACGTTTCAACTATGCCCTTACAAATGGTGGAGATTAAACGGCACAATAACAGGTATGTATAAAACTATACAAATGAACGAAAAAAATAATTCTACACTCTCGATGCCATCAGTAATGGCAAATCTGAGCAACAATTTCTGTTTACCTTATAATATTAATCTCGAAGCGAATGCCCGTTATTCAAGTTCTCTACTCATTAGTAATATCATAGTACGCCCTAGATTTACACTTGATTTAGGAGTTCAGAAATCTGTACTGAATGATAAGGGAATGATTAAAGTCTCGGTAAGCGATGTTTTCCTTACAGCAACAGGTGGTGCTTATGCCAAATTCGACAACGTGGATATTGACGTAATGAACAAATGGGATTCGAGAAGGCTCAATATCACTTTCAATTACCGTTTTGGTAAAGATAATTTTAAAACCCGTGCCAACCGCGCAACATCTTCAAGTGAAGAAGAAAGCAGAAGTTCAAAAAATTAAAAACATAAAACAACACAACAAATTCATAATTATTTCACAAATTATTAATAACAAAAAGTCATGAAAACTATTATTAACAATAATTTTAAAAGAATTGCATTATTCACCACAATAATGTTAACATTTGGCTCGTTATTTGTTAAAGCTAACACTAGAATTGAAGGTAAAATCGTGGATATAAACAACTGTCCATTACCTTATGCAACTGCCACAATTATCAACCCAGATACTCACGAAATAGTGGAAGGCGATATGAGTGACGAAAACGGCAATTTCTATCTGGAAAATGTTAAACCGGGATTATACATACTTTCTTTTCGTTCAGTAGGATTTTTTACAGATGAAACGAGATGTGTATTGATTTCCGAAAAAGATGCTCAAATGAACACCGGAAAAGTTTACATGAACGCAGTTTCAGTTTTACTCAGCGAAGTGGAAGTTCATCCGGAAAATTCAGAAAATAAAAATGCAGTTTTATAAACTGCAGTCAATGATTGTAAAACTAAAGAAAAAGGTATAAAAAAGATTAGTTAGTTAACATGTATAAGGAAAGAGGGTTACCTGCGGGATGCAGCAAAACTTACTGAAAAGGGCGTTAGTTCTCATAAATACGACTTAATAAAATAATTTCACCCAAAGCCCAGAATATTAAACATATTCTAAAGTATTTTCCCCTCTTTTTCCTTTTTACAATTTTTTTCGGTTTCAATTTGAATGCAATAAATTTCCTTTTGTTTTTCAAATTTCAAAACGCTTTGCTTTATCTTTCGATTATAGCAAAGCGTTTTTTTATTTCAGCAAAAAACAGAAATAAACAAAGAACATGAATAAATTTCTTCTAATTTTGTATTGTAAATCCACAAGAATAAGCATTATGAACAGTATTATAGAAAAAGTCAGCAATTTTTTAATTGAAACAGGAAGTGAAGAAAACAGGCAAACCGGACTGCGTTATTTTAAAGAAGATATTAAACTTCGGGGTGTAAAAAGTGCAGAAATAATGAAAATATCCAACTCATTATATTCTGAAATAAACCACCTGAACAAAAAAGAGATTTTTGAAATTTGCACCCGACTATGGCAAACTGGTTATTTCGAGGAAGGAATTGTGGCTTGCGAGTGGTCGTATAAACTTCGCAAACAATACGAACCGGCAGATTTCGGGATTTTCGAAATTTGGATTGCGAATTATGTTACCAACTGGGCTACCTGCGATACGCTATGTAATCATACCGTGGGTGACTTTTTAATGATGTATCCTGACTTTTTGGAAAAACTGAAAATTTTTGCTGTATCGCCCAACCGCTGGATGCGCCGTGCAGCAGCTGTTTCACTAATAGTCCCTGCCCGAAAGGGATTATTTTTAAGCACCATATTTGAACTTGCCGAAATACTCCTAACAGATAAAGACGATTTGGTACAAAAAGGTTACGGATGGATGCTCAAAGCTGCGAGTCAGGCTCACGAACAGGAAGTTTTTGAATTTGTAGTAAAACGTAAAGATATAATGCCAAGAACTGCATTGCGTTATGCAATAGAAAAAATGCCGGCAGAGCTAAAGAAAATTGCTATGGCGAAGAATTGAAAAATTTGAAGATTTGGAGATTTAAAAAACTGACATAGCCGACAAGTTATGAAAATTATAAGATTAATTTACTACTGCCAATAAAAATGAAAAAAACATTATTAAACGATCCGGAAATATTCCCTGACGATATTGTTTTAGCTTCGGTATTGGGCAATAGTTTTCAATTATATAAACAAATGATGGATGATATTGCGAAAAAGCAGTATGCATTAAATGCTGAATGGCGCTATTACAACGATGGTAAATCGTGGTTATGTAAAATTACTTCGGGCAAGAAAACCATAATCTGGCTCTCGGTTTGGGAAGGATTTTTCAGATGTTCGATTTATTTTCATGAGAAATACATTGCCGAAGTGGAAGCATTACCAATATCAAAAGAGCTGATTGAAAATTTCAGGGAAGGAAAATCCTATGGAAAACTTAAAGCACTATCAAATGACATAAAGTGTGCCGATGATTTGAATAATATTTTATCCGCTGCTTTTTTGAAGAAAAAATTGAAATAACCGTAAACAATATAAATAAAAAACAGTCAGAAAAAAATTACTTTCTGACTGTTTTTTTTTGTAAATAAATGATTACTTATCTTGCAAAATCTTCAGTAAGAACAATTTTATCAAGTTTTGTTGCTCCATTTTCGTAAGAAACGCGTTTCAGGTAAATTCCTTTAATGGGTTCTTTTACCAATTGACCATTAACTGTAAAATATTCAGTATTAACCACTCTCATATTATTGTTGACCTCAATTACGCTTGCTACCCAATTTGGAACCGGCAAACCTGCGAGAATATAAACAGCATTTCTCCAAATAGTTAAACCATCTCTTGTAATGTTATTACCATTGTTTGCACAAATTGCCCCAAAGTTCATTCCCAACATAATAATTCTTGATATTGTAGTTTCAGAATCGATAGTTGTACCTGCAGGCATATCATTTACAAATATCGCACAAGGTGAAGCATCAGTTGCTAAAGTAGTTGGAACAGCCAATAATGTTGTTCCTGATACAACGTTACCTGACGAATAGTTAAGAGCTTTAGTTCCACTTGCTCCGGTATCGCTTGTTTGAGCATTAAAGATATTAATTTCATTGCTTCCATTAATTGTACATGCTTTAAACAAATCGTTAGTTAATGCTGCAGATTGTACTGTTAAAGAAGTAGAAACAGCTTCTTTACCACCGGCAGCAGAAGAGGTTGTTAATGCCCTACCTGACTTGAATGCATAAGTTTTGTTATAAATAGTCGGTTTTGGAAGAGTTTTAAGTGCTAATGAACCTGAAGGCTGTAAAATACCGGCAGCTCCACTGATAGCTTCCTGAACAATAATTACATCATAATCAGCCAAATCAGAAATAACATCAGTAGCCGTAGCTGTAATTTTTAGGGTAACTTCTAAATTAGGATCTGCTTTAAGCATCTGAATAATTGGGTCGTTGTCAACTGTGGTTGCAGTTGCATCCATAGTTTTTTGAAAGGTTACATAAGCAACCTTTTTAACTGCGCTAAGATTTAAAAATAAACCCGCGAAAAGAATAAGTAGTAATGTTTTTTTCATAAGAACAAATATTAAAAGTTGATAAATTATTTTATTAATACAAAAGAATGAATTTTTAATAGGGAAACCACTTATTATTTTGACACGATAAATACGCTTTTTGATTTTTCAGTAAAATAAACCGTAGATTTGATATTTTCAGAGCCAGTTTAGTAAACATAAAACAAAATTTCAGTACAGTTAATTGCAATCCCGTTTGGTTTTAACAATCAGAATTTTTCATCGGCAAGAATCATTTTTTTGATGTTAGTTCCCCATCGAAATCCCCCAATATTTCCATCGGCTCGCACCACTCTATGACAGGGCACCAGAAATGCTACTGGATTTGCTCCAACTGCATTACCAACTGCACGCGCTGCTTTTGGTTTTCCAATTCTTGCAGCAAGTTCACTGTAAGTAACGGTTTCGCTTTTGGGTATTTTGGATAATTCATGCCATACACTCATCTGAAAATTTGTACCTTTCAAAACAATTTCCGGATTAATTCCATTTTCAAAAATATTCTCTATCAATTTTGTTGCCTTTAAATTGTCAATTTCAATATCAACTCCCTTAAAATAATCGGCAAATTCGTTTAATGCTTCATCCAAACCGCTAAAACCAAGCGCAAAAATTGAATTGTCATCAAAAATAACAGTACAAAATCCATATAAACATTCTGCAGTTCCAGCTTTAAGCTTCGGAGGAAATGATTTTTTCATTTTACTAAATTTTGAAAATTTATTATGAATGATTTTTGATTTGGAAATTTCTTCGAACAAATAGAATTATATTTGCTGCAAATATATGGAATAATTACACGAATAATTATACTATGTCAGTTAAAAAAAATCCAATAGTCATTTTCTGGTTTCGTCGCGATTTGCGAATCGAAGACAATCATGGTTTTTATCAGGCGTTGAAATCCGGATTGCAGGTTCTACCACTTTTTATTTTCGATACAAATATTTTAAATCAACTTGACAATAAAGTTGACAAACGTGTTGATTTGATTTGGCAAATGCTCGAAAAGCTCCAACTAATCTTTTTGAAGTACGAATCGACTTTAAAAATTGAATATGGAACACCTGTTGAAGTTTTCGAACGATTATTGACTCAATTCGATGTAAAAGCTGTTTACACCAATACGGATTATGAACCTTATGCCATTAAACGTGATAAGGAAGTAAAAGAATTACTTGCAACAAAAAATATTTCGTTTCATACATTTAAAGACCAGGTAATTTTCGAATACGATGAAGTTTTAAAATCAGATAAAACTCCATACACAGTTTTCACGCCTTATTCCAGAGTTTGGAAAGCAAAAATAAATTCACAAAATATCGAAGCATTTCCAACGGAAAAATTGCTGCATAATCTTTTGCGAACTCCTCCCCTGCCCTTACCTGATTTGAACGATATTGGATTTCTAACCACAGGAATTATTTATTCCGAACCTGAAATTGACACAGACATTATTAAAAACTATGCTGTAACACGAGATTTTCCGGCACTAAATGGCACAACCGGAATAAGTTTACATTTGCGTTTCGGCACTATCAGCATCAGGAAATTGGTAAAAATTGCTTTGGAACTAAGCGAAATATGGTTGAATGAACTTATTTGGCGCGAATTTTTCATGAGCATTCTGGCGTGGTTTCCCCAAGTTGAAAAAAGTGCATTCAAGTCAAAATATGATGAAATAAAATGGAGAAACAACGAAGCCGAATTTGAAAAATGGTGCAACGGAAAAACCGGCTATCCTTTAGTTGATGCCGGAATGCGTGAAATGAACGAAACAGGGCTGATGCATAACCGCGTACGAATGGTTGTGGCAAGTTTCCTGACTAAACATTTACTCATTGACTGGCGATGGGGCGAAGCCTATTTTGCCGCCAAACTGCTCGATTACGATCTTTCGGCAAACAACGGAAATTGGCAATGGGCAGCAGGTTGCGGTTGTGATGCGGCGCCCTATTTCCGCGTTTTCAATCCAACCGAACAGGCAAAACGCTACGATCATGAAATGAAATACATTCGGAAATGGATTCCTGAAATTGACAGTTTTGAGTATCCGCAACCAATTGTAGAACATAGTTTTGCTCGATTACGTGCGCTTGAAACTTATAAAAATGCATTGACTTTCTAAAAAAGCTCTACATTTATTCATTTTCCAAATATTAGCATACTTTAAATCAGAAAAAACTATATTTGTAAAAATCAAAAATTAATAACAATGGCGGAACCGAAAAGCCTTACGAGTAGGAAAACTAAAATCAAAAAAGATATGAAAAAGTATTTTGCAGAATTTATCGGAACATTTTGGTTGGTATTAGGCGGATGCGGAAGCGCAGTTTTAGCAGCTACTTTCCCCGATGTTGGTATTGGTCTTGTTGGTGTTTCTATCGCGTTCGGATTAACAGTTTTACAATTGCTTATTCGCTCGGACATATCTCGGGTGCGCATTTGAATCCTGCGGTTTCGTTTGGATTATGGGCTGGCGGCAGATTTGAAGGAAAATTACTTTTCCCTTACATCCTTTCACAAATTCTTGGTGGAATAGCTGCTGCTGGGATATTATTCATTATTGTTTCAGGCGGAAGTGGCGAAATTGGCAGCTTTGCAGCAAACGGGTATGGCGAGCACTCGCCCGGTGGTTATAGTCTTTTAGCTGCTATAGTAACCGAATTTGTAATGACATTTATGTTCCTTATCGTGATAATGGGAGCAACGGATGAAAAAGCTCCAAAAGGTTTTGCCGGCATTGCAATCGGGCTTGCTTTAACACTTATTCATCTGATAAGCATTCCGGTAACTAACACATCGGTAAATCCTGCACGTAGTATTAGTCAGGCAATATTTGTTGGCGACTGGGCGCTTTCGCAACTCTGGTTATTTATTTTGGTGCCGATTCTTGGCGCTGTTGCCGCGGGTTATGTCTATAAATTAATTTCGAAAGATTAAAAACTTTTCCGAAGTACAATCATACAAAACAATCTATTAAGGCTCTTCTCCCGGGAAGAGTCTTTTTTTATTTTCTTATGCTGATAAGTAATTTCAGGAATATAAGTTTTAATGAAAATTCATGCAACTTAGTACAAAAAATATGAATGAGAAAAACACAAAAAAAAATCAAATTCAAAATAAGTAATAATTCCATTTTAAAAATCTTATATTTGCAAATAAATTGTATAATTATTCCGCTACGAAATTGAGCAGGAAAAATTTAAAAAACTACAAATTATTATGCCTTATAATCTATCTACCTTTTTTAAATACGGCGAAGACACGCTTACCATTGGCATTGCTCTTGATTTAGCTCGCGGAAAAATAAGCGGTTTACTAACCGAAACCACCCGCGAAAAAGTGAACAAAAATCGCAAAATTGTTGAACGAAT
>CAZDSY010000007.1:40426-42105 GCA_964508285.1 uncultured Paludibacter sp. | reverse complement strand
TCTTCATTCAGAAAATCGGTACATGCCGAAAAGAAAATGATTAGCAGGCCAATCAGACCTGTATTGAAGTATTTTTTCATCTTTAGTTGATTTTAAAAAGTTAGATTTAATCCAATTGTACTTATCATCGGGATAGGATATCCGAATCCGGGACTCTCTGGATCTACACCCGTGTATTTGTTTGAATGGATAGTGAATAAATTCTGTCCGCTGATATAGAACCTGAGTTTTTCAATGTCAAGTTTCGATAATGTTGATTTTGGCAATGTATAGCCTAATTGCACATTTCTGACTTTCAGATACGAACCATCTTCCACATAATAAGTCGAAAAGCGACCTTCGTTGTTCGAGTTGGTGCTTTGTAGCATCGGTATATCCGAATCAGGATTAGTCACAGGATGAAATGCATCGAGCACACGTCGTCCTTTGTTTGAGTTCACATCATCCACACTCCAGAAATCTGTTTGGTATTTTACACCGTTTACAATATCAACTCCTTGTACTCCCTGAAAGAACATACTCATGTCAAAGTTTTTGTATTCCAGATTGATGTTCAACCCATATGAAAAATCAGGAAACGGATTTCCAATCCAGGTCTGATCCATGGCGTTTATTTCGTTTTTACCATCCTCTTCGTACACATTTTTGTATCGGATACGACCAATAGCTTTTCCGTCCTGACTCACGTGATTGTCCACTTCGTCCTGCGTTCTGAATATACCATCGGCTACATATCCATAGAACGATCCGATAGGACGACCCAGTATATTGTCGCCTTCGCGACCGCCATACGAGTTCTGCACATCTTCGGGCAGGTGTGTTACCTTGTTTCTGAAACCTGAGATATTGGCCGTAATATCATATTTCAAACCAAAGCTTGTGGCGTTTCTGTAACCAAGCAACACTTCAAAACCTTTGTTCTCCATCGATGCACCATTGCTCCAGCGATCGCCACCCTCACCTACTATGGCTAAGTATGCCGGACGAATCAAAATGTCTTTGGTCGATTTAATATAGTATTCGGCCGAACCATATAGTGTATTGTCGAAAAACGCATAGTCAACACCAATATTGGTTTGAGTGGTGGTTTCCCATTTCAGGTCATCGTTACCCGATTGTATTTTGCGGAATCCTGCCGGTAATGAACCCGATCCATTTCCTGTAATGTCATACGCTGTCCCATTTACAATTGTCCATGTGGGGTCGGCAACTCCATAGTCGGGAACAAAAATTGTGTAGGTAGCATAGTTATCAATTTCCTGATTACCTGTCTGTCCCCATCCTGCACGTAGTTTCAAGTCCGATATAATATCTTTGGCACCTTCCATAAAATTTTCCTGCGATATTCTCCAACCCAGCGAAACTGCAGGGAATGTACCAAAGCGGTTGTTCTTACCAAAGCGAGATGAACCATCGTGACGAATTGTGGCTGAAGCAAGGTACTTATCATCGTACACGTAATTCGCTTTTCCGAAATACGAAAGCAACGAATATCCGGTCTGTCCACCGCCCACCTGGGCTTTACCTGTACTTACACCAGGCCACATATATTCAGGAGTTTCCACTGTAAATGCATTTTCGCCCGAAGTGTAAGCATTGAAACTAATATCGGACTGACGAAACATTTCCATACCTGCCAGTAAATCGAAACTGTGTTTGCCTATACTTTTTTTGTATGC
>CAZDSY010000007.1:27012-40326 GCA_964508285.1 uncultured Paludibacter sp. | reverse complement strand
TTTCCATACCTGCCAGTAAATCGAAACTGTGTTTGCCTATACTTTTTTTGTATGCAGCAGTATTTGTCCAGCTCCATTTCATCGAATGCGATTGTTCAAGATTTACTCCGCTAACCGTATTGCTAAGAAAGCCCGATTGGTATGTGCGCTGCATATATCTTTTAAAGAAATTGCCGTAGTCAATACCTATACTTGTTCTGATTTGTAAATCTTTTACCGGTTCTAAAATGGCAAAAGCATTTCCGAAGGTACGCCAGTATTGGTAAGGATTGTCTTTGTTGTAGGTAATCAGACGAACAGGGTTCTGTCGGTCGTTCATTCCTTTCGAGGGGCCACCCCAGCCTTCTCCGTCAATAGTATGCACAGGTACCATAGGCAGAGCTTTCAGTGATAAATCGAGTACATCGCCGGGCGACTGAACTTCTGAAGTCCGGTTAAGTGTAAAGTTTTCTCCAATAGTCAGCAAGCCGTTCAGCAATTTATAATCACTGTTTACACGTGCCGAAATACGATCAAATTTCGAGAATTTAATTGTTCCTTCGTTTTCAAAATATCCGAGCGAGAAGAAGTATTTTCCTTTTTCAGTACCATTGCTTACCGATAAGTTGTGTGATTGAATTATGCCTGTCCGCGATACTTCATCGAACCAGTCGGTATCGCTGGAATACATAGTTTTATCAGCATCCAGATACT
Organism: uncultured Paludibacter sp.; assembly: GCA_964508285.1. Lineage (GTDB taxonomy): Bacteria > Bacteroidota > Bacteroidia > Bacteroidales > Paludibacteraceae > Paludibacter. The sequence continues at coordinate 39,633 of CAZDSY010000007.1, read as the reverse complement.
TCGGTAAAAACATATTGTTCAATACCGGCATAGCACTTTCCGCATCATAATTCCAATCGAAACGATAACCGATATTATTGTTATTGGGATCGCTGCCACTGTTTACCGCAGCCTGCCACATAGCCTGTCCGTATTCTTTCGAATTTAAAACATCTAAGTGGTTGTTGAATGTGGTAGCAGTTACATATGAATCAAAATCAACACGTATTTTTCCGGTTTTTCCCTGTTTGGTGGTAATAATAATGACACCATTACCGGCTCTCGACCCGTAAATACTTGCTGCAGCTGCATCTTTTAAAACCTGAATACTTTCTATATCGTTGGAGTTTAGTTCGTGCATACCACCTTTGGTAGGCACACCATCAATAATAAGAAGCGGATCATTATTATTTAATGTACCTATCCCCCTGATGCGAATGCTTGCAGAACCGCTTGGATTACCATCAGCTGTAACGGTCATTCCGGCCACTCTTCCCTGTAAAGATTTAATGGGATTGTTTTCTGCTGATTTTTTTATTTCATCGATATCAACAACCGAAACAGCACCGGTTAAGTCAGCCTTTTTCTGCGAGGTATAGCCTGTAACCACCACTTCATCAATAAGTCTCGTTTCTGAATATAGTGTAATATTAATAATGGTATTAGCTCCAACTTTTTGTTCTACTTTCTGCATTCCAATCATTGAAAATACCAATACAGCATCTGAATTAGGTACGGTTAAAGTGTATCTTCCATCAATATTTGTAATTGTGCCGGTTGTAGTCCCTTTCACCATTACGGTTACACCCATTAAACTCTCGCCATCTTCCGCTGATTTTACAACACCAGATATTGATTTTGTTTGAGCAAACATAGCAATACTTAAACTGCAAAAAATCGCTAACAGTTTCAATTTTCTTTGCACATTGCAATGAAATTTGTTTTTTTTAATCATGATTTTTTAGATTTAAAATTCGTAATATAACTTTTAATAAATAATAATTAGCGTACAACTACGCATACTTAAAAAGGTGTTTAGTTATATCAATAAAGGTATAACAAAATCAAGTAATAATTTCCCATGAAAATTTAATTTTAAAGATTAATAAATCGGTTTATTTCTCGTTTCATTTTTATTTGTTTAGTTAGATGGAGATTTGATTTCGAAAAATGGTGAAATCATTGATGATCTAAACACAAATTCACGATGCAAAAATAGAATGGTAAACTTCCAAACTCTGTCAAATTTGTTGCATCATCGTGTAATTTTGATACAAACATCAACTATTTTAAAAGATGCATTTTGGCCAATCACTTTATATCAACCTTTTAATAAGCAGCATATTGCAATTGAACTGTTTTGACAACTCTGATATTCTTTTTGAATTGAAACTTTTGAAGAATTATTTTTATACTCATATATATTTTTCAATAAAGTATAGTTCCTCAAATTCAAATTATTTATTTAAAGGTCATTATGCCATTGTTTACTTTCAATTCAAGAATTTTGACTTAATACTTTAGTATGAATAATTTTACGTTATGATATTTTTAAGTAATTGGAAGAAAATAATTTGAATTGAAACTTGTGAGCCCCAGTTGGATCACTAACACAAAAAACTCCCGCACTTCATTTATTGAAATGCGGGAGTACTTTTTAATGTGTAAAACCAAAAGACGCAGCTTATTTCACCTCAAAAACACGAAACCTGAAACCTGAAACACAAAACTGCGAATTACTTCGCCAGCAGCGTTTTTACTTTTTCGGAAATCAGCTTGCCTTCGGCTTTCCCTGCAAGTTGTTTAGTTGCTACACCCATAACTTTTCCCATATCCTGAGGTCCGGAGGCACCCACTTGTGCTATAATTGCAGCAACAGCAGCTTCAAGCTCGGCATCACTCATTTGAGCGGGTAAATATTTCTCGATAACTGCAACTTCTGCCAGTTCAATTTCTGCAAGATCGGGACGATTTTGTGTTGTATAAATCTGTGCCGACTCTTTACGTTGCTTTACCATTTTCTGCAAAATTTTTACTGCCGCATCATCATGCAACGTGCCATCGCTGCCTTTAGCGGTTTTAGCTTCGAGAAATTCTTTTTTTACACCTCTAAGTGCCTCAAGCGCTACTTTATCGCGTGCAAGCATGGCGGTTTTAATATCTTCACTAATTTTATTGAATAGTTGTTCCATAATCTATGATAAATTAAATATTTAAATAGTTCATTAAAAATTACTGACGCATAAATTTTCTTTTCCATGCAGGGATATTCTCTACTTTTTTCAGTTTGTTATCATCTTCCAAATCATCAAGATCGAGTTCGTCCATCTCTTGTTCCTGTGGTTTAGACGCAGTTGCAACCGAGGCTGAAAATAAATCATGATTTTCGGCGGGTTTTACCTGATTATGATAATACTGATCCATTGCTTTGGTTATATCATCCTTTTGTGGTTCTTCATTGGTATTTCCTTTCAAAGCTGATACCATACTGTGAAGCACTTTTGGGCCTGACGATTCAGTTTGAGTTGATTTCTCCGTCTTGATAGCATCTTTAGGCATACCCGGAATATCGCTAACATCATACCCAGTAGCAATTAGCGTTATTTTTACATTCTCACCAAGTGAGTCATCAAATGTAGCACCCCAGATAACTTGCACATCTTCACCAACTTTTGTCATAAATTCGTGTATCTGTTGTACTTCTTCCATTTTTATCTGGTGGGAATTTGAACAATACAAGCTAAGCAATACTTTACTTGCACCTCGTACATCAGTAGTATTCAACAACGGTGAAGTCAACGCGTTATCAATAGCTTTTGTAATACGGTTTTCACCGGAAGCATAGCCCGTATTCATTATTGCAATATTACCATCTTTCATTATGCTGTACACATCAGCAAAGTCAGTATTAATATAGCCCGGCACAGTAATAATCTCGGCGATACCTTTAGCTGCATTTGTGAGCACATCATCAGCCTTGGCAAAAGCATTTGACAGTTCAAGATCGGGATAAATTGCTTTTAATTTTTCGTTGTTTATCACTAAAAGCGCATCAACATGTTCGCTGAGTTCGGCTACACCTTGAAGAGCTTGTTTAATTTTCAGTTTACCCTCGAAAGCAAACGGTATAGTAACTATGCCAACAGTGAGAATACCTTTATCGTGTGCTACTTTTGCCACAACGGGTGAAGCACCGGTGCCGGTACCACCGCCCATCCCAGCTGTGATGAACACCATTTTGGTATTATCATTGAGCATTTCATTTATTCTGTCGATCGATTCCTCGGCAGCTTTGTGTGCAACGGATGGATTTCCACCGGCACCAAGACCTTCGGTAGTTGCGGCACCTAACTGAATTTTATTTGGAACGGGGGATTTAAGCAAAGCTTGATTATCGGTATTGCACACGACAAAAGAAACATCTTTAATACCCTGACGGTACATATGGTTAACAGCGTTTCCGCCACCACCGCCAACACCTATTACCTTAATAATTGAGGTTTTTGCAAGCGGAATTTCGATGGGTAAAATATCATCAATAATATTCATTATTTCAATTTATTATAAGTTAGTTGACTTTTTACGTATGAAAAAGAATTTTGTTTTTCATTCTTTTTCTTCTTCAGGTTTATTGTTTTTTTGTAGAATTCTGTTGGTTATCATTTCCAACCGATTCTTCATCCATGCTGTTTTCATCTTTGAAAAAATCAATAAAAATATCTGTTATTGCATTTTTAATTCCTCGCTTTGCTCTTTTGCTGCTTGGCTTATTTTTCACCTTTTCTTCAGGAGGATTATCGATATAATGCTGATGTGCAAGCAAAATTGTTCCTATAAGCTGAGAATAACTGATGTCGGAATATTGAACGTGCTGATCGGGAAATAGAAATTTGTTGTGATTCCCGGTCCTAACGTTAAGGCCTGTTTTTTGTTTGAGGAAATTTTCGAGTCCTGTAAGTCGCGAAGCACCACCAGCAATAATAATCCCTCCCATTAAAGGAAAATTAATATCATCGAGCAATTTAAGAAAAGGTGTAAGAATTTCTTCGAGTCTGGCTTCGATAATTTCGGACAGAAATAGCGTAGAAATTTTCACCGGTTCGTCATCAGGGTTTTCAGTCTTGATTTTAATATATACCGGTTCGTAAACTTCGGAACTTAAAGCACAACCTTTGAGACATTTAAGTTTTTCGGCATTCAATCTGCTAATACCAAGTTCGCTGATATCTTTAGTTATATTGCGACCTCCGAGTGGTAAAACAAGTATATGTTGCAATACACCCTGATAATAAACTCCGGCAGTTGTAGTAGTTGCACCAAAATTCATTAAAATACAACCTCTTTCACGTTCTTCGTCAGTTAACAGTACTGTCGATAAAGCCTCAATTGCCAGCGGTTTATGATCGCAATAAAGTTCATTGCGGTCAAAAATTCCCTCAAGTTTTTCATTAATAATCTGCGCACCATATATTACATTATACGATGCAGAGAGATGTACGCCTTTTTTACCCACCGGATCATCCATAGTTTCATCATCAAGATTATACGACATGGGTATGACATCGAAGATATAAACGTCATTGCCTGTTATCTTTTTCCGTGCTTCAATGTGCATATTGTATAACATATCATCTGTTACCGTTTCATTCCTGTTTAAGAAACGTGATACGCTCACCACTTTATTTTTCATGCCTTTGGCATTGACACTAACCGAAATATGCTGAAATGGGGGCAACTTTGCACTGTTACGGAGCAATTTGGTAAGTTTAACCACATCGTACGATGCCTCTGATGTATTTTCAACGATACCATAACTTGCTACCTGCCTTGTGATGGATTCGACTGAAAGCACCCGAACAACGCTGTTATCGAGCACCTCAGCAGCCATTGCAGTTATGCCTGAAGAGCCAATATCAAGCGCTACATATTTATTTAAGGGCAACGTCATAAAGAATAATTATTATGCAACATATTGGGATTTTATATTAAAAAAACAATTTAAAAATTGCTTTTCTTTGATTTTTATTTATGATTTAACATCTGATTTTTTTGTACAAACAATCTGATTATCGAATTGAAGATCGATTACACTGTAGCGTTCCCAACCAATTTGTGTAAACCCGTGTTTGAAAAGTATTTCAAGATTCTTCAATTTAGTTTTATAATTAACAAGATTTCCCATGTAAATAAGCGCATCGCCTACACGAGGAATTAGTTCGATAGTTTTGTCAGGTCGCACATAAACCTGCTCAATTTGAGTACTCCAAAATTCACTCTTATTTACAAAGCTGATAAAGTCGAACAATTCTCCTTTGGCCATACTTAATGTTATAAATCCCGACACCACAGGTATATAAAAAGCATGATTTAGTGATACTGGCATTATTTCCTTTTCGGTATCAACATAAAAACACTGTGTACCAGCTAAAATGTATTGTGGTTGACGTTGAATAACCTTTAAGTAAATTTCTCCGGATGGTGTTTTGAAACATTCAACTGATTTTAACATTTTGTTTTTTAGTAGTTCCGTTTCAATTTTATCGGCATTCACATTTTTGTACAACTCACCTATTGGGTGTATCCCTGCATTTGTTAGTGTAGTTAAAATTTCGGCACGTGTTACAAGTTGTGGGTTTTCGTTTTCAGGAAAATATATGTGTAAATCTTTACACAAAATATTATTATCAGACTTAGTAAATGTAATAATGCTGAATACAATATATGCTGAAATCACGAGGATTCCTAAAGCAATAAAAACGTATGTAATACGCGAATACTTCATATTAATTTCAACATTACATTATTAATTTCTCGCTGATTCAGATTGTCTGTTTTTCAGCATTTTTTTAATCAGAGGTACCATAGTTTCAATATCGCCGGCGCCAAAAGTTACCAACACATCGAAATTGCGGTCAGTTAATTCCAATATAAGATTTTCCTTTTTGCAAAGTATTTTATTGTTGACTTTTACATTATTTAAAATAAGTTCAGAGTTAACCCCTTCAATTGGCATTTCACGTGCCGGATAAATGTCGAGCAGAATCAATTCGTCAAGTTTTGAAAGAGCTGATGCAAATTCATCAGAGAAATCGCGTGTACGAGAATAAAGATGCGGTTGAAAAATACCTGTAATTTTCCGGTTTGGATAAAGTTCCCTTATAGACTGAATACTTGCTGCAAGTTCCGATGGGTGATGAGCATAATCGTCCATAAATACGGTTTGCTGTGATTTATAAACCACATTAAATCTCCGATAAACACCTGAATAAGAGGATATTCCAACCCTTATTTCTTCGTTGGACACTCCATTGAGCCAGGCAAGTGCCATAGCAGCCACACTGTTTTCGATATTAATTTTCACAGGTACACCTAACCTTACATCAGCTATACAGTCTGTTGGCGTAACAAAGTCGAAACGGATTTCATCTTCGAGCATACGAATATTTTCTGCACAAAAGTCGCCACCATCATTCATAGAATAGGTGAAAAGTTTTACACCTTTCTTCAAGCGGGGAGTTAGATTTAATCCTTTACGCATTATAAGTGTACCGCCTGGACGAATTAATGAAGTAAAATGTTCAAAACTTTCAATAAAAGCTTCAGGGGTTTCGTAAATATCCAAATGATCAGGATCAACGGAAGTAATGACAGCCATATAAGGAGTCAAGTGATGAAATGAGCGGTCGTACTCATCAGCTTCAATCACTACCAGATTACTCTCGTTCGAAAGCAGTAAATTGGTACCATAATTGTTAGAAATTCCGCCTAAAAAAGCACTACAGGAAACCTTTGACTGATAGAGTAAATGTGCTGAAATAGTGGAAGTTGTGGTTTTACCATGTGTTCCGGCAATGCAAATTCCTTTGCTCAGTTCAGTAATATTACCCAACACCTGGGCACGCTTGTAAATTTTGTAACCTTTCTCCTTGAAAAATTTTATTTGCGGATGACTTTCAGGTATTGCTGGCGTAATCACTATCAAAGTTTTTTCAGGCTGTAAAAATTGTGGAGGAATGCTACTAACACTTTCGTCGTAGCATACCTGAATCCCTTCGGATGAAAGTGTATCGGTAAGTTTGGTTTGAGCACGATCGTATCCTGCTACCTGGTAACCTTTAATTTTGAAAAACCGGGCAAGAGCACTCATTCCAATTCCACCTATTCCAAGGAAATAATATCTCAGAAATTTTTCCATATTTAATTGTAAACAGTTATAAATTATTTTTTTTATTTGCCAGATTTATTATGATTTCGGCAATCCTGTTTGCTGAGTTATATTCTGCCATTTCAGAAATGTTTTTCTTAAGTTGGGTTAACAAAACATCGTCATAAATAGTTGTTAACGCCACATCAATTAATTTATTTTCTGCATCAAAATCACTTACGAGCAAAGCGGCTTGTTTATTTACAAGTGCCAGGGCATTTTTTGTCTGATGATCTTCTGCCACATTAGGCGATGGCACAAGAATAGCAGGCTTGCCTAACAAACACAATTCTGAAACAGAACTTGCACCCGCTCTGGACACAACCAAATCAGCAATGGCATAAGCATAATCCATTCGCGTTACGAAATCAGTAACAATCAATCGAGCGGATTTATAAGGTTCGGCGGCTTTTTGTGCTTCAGTAAAATAAAATTTACCGGTTTGCCATATTACTTGCATATCTTCATTGTCAAGTTCTTTTAAATGAGCAATAACGCTGCGGTTAATAGTGCGTGCACCCAAGCTACCTCCCAGTATCAACAATGTTTTTTTTGATTTGTCAAAATTAAAATATTTGTATGCTTCTTCGGAATGCGAAGGTATTAGTGTTAAATCTTGGCGGACCGGATTGCCGGTTTTAATAATTTTTTCTTTCCGAAAAAATTTTTCCATTCCATCATACGCTACACATATTGCTGAAGCTTTTCGAGCTAACAATTTATTTGTAACACCTGCATAAGAGTTCTGTTCCTGCAAAACTGTAGGAACTCCAAAAGCAGAAGCGGAACGTAAAACCGGAGCACTCGCATAACCTCCTACCCCTACTGCAACATCTGGCCTAAAACTACGAATAACACTACGGGCTTTTAAAACACTTCTTAGCAATTTGAATATCACCGCGATATTTTTCAACATATTCTTGCGGTCGAAACCACTTACAGGTAACCCAATAATTTCGTAGCCTGCAGCGGGAACTTTCTCCATCTCCATACGTCCTTCAGCCCCAACAAAAAGAATTTCGGCATCAGGCAACTTGCTTTTTAAAGCGTTGGCAATGCTAATAGCCGGGAAAATATGCCCACCCGTTCCTCCGCCACTTATAATAAATTTATATGCCATTTTTTTGTTGAGTTTTATGCGTTTTAAATGTATGAAGTTTCAAAAATTTTAGTAGTTTCAGAATGTTTATTTCAACCAATTGCCTTTCAACATAAATTTTGTTGCTTGATTAACTTTAGTTTCTCTTAATTTTTCATTCTTTGTTCTTTACCCGTTAGTCTTTGCTCTTAGGTCTTTGTTCTTTGTTCTTTACTCTATTTTAATTCATCCAAGTCCACTTCAGCAATCTCTTTTTCTTTAATCACAGGTTTTTCATTTTCTTCTTTTAACTGTCGTGTGATCGCCAATATTAATCCGAAATAAATGCAGGTAACTACAATGGATGTTCCACCCCTGCTGATTAAAGGTAATGGCTGACCGGTTACAGGAATAAGACTTGTAGCTACGGCCATATTTATAAAAGCTTGTATAACAAGCATAAGCGACAAACCAATAACCAGCACAGCCGGAAAAACCGTTGGACTTTTGGTTGCGAGCCGACCAGCGCGATACAATAAAATAAGATAGAGCAAAATTACAAAAATACCGCCAACCATTCCTGTTTCTTCAACGATTATTGCATAAATAAAATCGGAATAAGCTTGTGGAAGATAATCGCGCTGCACACTGTTCCCCGGAAAAACACCAAAAATTCCTCCACGTGCAACAGCCATTTTACCATGCTGAACCTGCAAATTATCATCGTTAATTTCGTATTTTGCTTCCTCTGTTTCATCTTTTCCAAAATGTTCATCTATACGATTGACCCATGTATAAACTCTGTGAAAAAGTTTAGGAGTAGATGTATTTTCTGGAATGGCTTTAAAAATTGCAAACGTAATCCCACCCACTAAAACAAGTGAAGCAATTAATAAAGCCAGTTTTTTCCATGAAATATTGCCGATATACATCATTATAAATACCACAGTAAAAAGTAAAACAGCTGTTGAAAGATTTTCGAACAGAATAAGCAAACAAATAACACCCAAAAAAAACAGTGTTAGCTTGAAATATACAGGTTCGTCGGTTTTCTGATTTTTTATTCGTGAAATAAAGTCAGCTGCAAGCACTATCATCGAAAGTTTTGCTAATTCAGAAGGTTGAAACTGAATACCTCCAATTTCAATCCATCGTGAGGCATCGTTGGCAGAAGTACCTTTAAACATTACCAAAACAAGCAAAATAATTGAAACAATTGTTCCAAGATATGCTAAAAAACGTATCTGAAAAAATTTCAGAAATTGGATGGTAATAGCCAATGCTATCCCAAGGGATAAAAACATGATATGTTTCAGTACCGGATCGTTATAACTCCGGGCTTTAAATGCCAGGGTACTACTGGCACTGTACATTTCCAATACTGAAAATGCACATAGGAAGAAGAAAACCCACCAGATAACAGGGTCGCCCTTCAGATATTTTTTGATAAACGATTCCATTCAAATAATAATTGCAATAAATAAAACACTAGAGAAAAAAACTGCACTTCAAGATTAACAAAATGAGGTGCATAAGGAAATTGATTTCAAAGATTCCGCACACAGTTTTTAAACTGTTTTCCACGGTCTTCGTAGTTTTTAAACAAATCGAAACTCGCACAACAGGGCGAAAGTAAAACGGTATCGCCCGCTTGAGCAATATTATAAGCTTGATTTACGGCATCTTCCATCGATTGAACATCAACAATTATATCTTTCTTTCCATCGAAAAACTTATGCAGCGGAGAGTTATCGACACCCAGGAAAATAAGGGCTTTTACTTTTTTGCTCACAAGTTCTTCAATTTCGGTATAATCGTTTCCTTTATCAGTACCTCCAAGTATAAGTACTACGGGCGTTTTAATACTCTGTAAAGCATACCAGCACGAGTTCACATTGGTAGCTTTGGAGTCGTTAACAAAAACCACATTCCTTACTGTAGCCACATATTCGAGCCGGTGTTCCACTCCCTGAAAATCTTTGAGCGATTCACGAATATTATCTTTTTTCACTTCGAGAATTGAAGCAGCAAGTCCGGCTGCCATCGAGTTATAGGCATTGTGCATACCTTTTAGTGCTAATTCTGTTGCAGGCATGGTAAAAATTGATTGTATGGTTTGAATCACAAGTTCGTTATTTTCAATGAAAGCTTTGGTTTTCTCACTACGCTCACTCGCAAACGGGTAAAGCGATGATCTGATATTTCGTTTTTCAAGTTCAGCTTTTATCACCGGATCGTTTTCCCAATAAATAAAAGCATCGTTCTCAGTCTGATTTTGTGTAATTCGGAATTTCGAATCGATATAGTTTTGAAACTGATAATCGTATCGATCTAAATGATCAGGTGTGATATTCAGCAAAATAGCAATGTCGGCTTTAAACTCAGTCATACCATCGAGCTGAAAACTACTCAGTTCAATTACATAATAATCGTAATTGCAGGTAGCAACCTGCAGGGCAAAGCTATCGCCAATATTACCTGCAAGTCCTACGTTTAATCCTGCATTTTTCAGAATGTGATACACCAGCGATGTGGTGGTTGTTTTTCCATTACTTCCGGTTATACATATCATTTTTGCATTTGTATAACGACCGGCAAATTCAATTTCCGAAATAACAGGAATTCCTTTTTCCTTTAATTTCTTTACAATAGGGGCTTTTTCAGGAATACCGGGACTTTTTATTACTTCCTGTGCACTTAAAATAACATCTTCAGTATGTTGTTTTTCTTCCCATGAAATATTGTATTTGTTCAGCAGATCTTTGTATTTAGACTTAATTTCGGACATATCGGAAAGAAAAACCCTGAACCCTTTTATTTTTGCAAGCACTGCAGCTCCCGAGCCACTTTCCCCTCCTCCTAAAATTACAATAAACTTATTGCTTGCATCATGATTCGAAATGCTCTCAGAATTTGAATTATATTTTTTTTCAATATTTTCCATTCAACATTTTTGTACTAAAAGTAAATCGAAGATTTTATCTGATTTTCAGCGTTATAATTGTAATAGCCGCTAAAATAACACCTACTATCCAGAATCGAATTACAATTTTTGATTCCGGAAGTGCCTGCAAAGGTTTTTGCAACAAGGCATCAATGCCAGCATTCCCTGCTTTTTGAAAATGATGGTGCAAAGGCGCCATTTTAAAAATACGTTTTCCTTCTCCGTAACGTTTTTTTGTATATTTAAAATATGATACCTGCATTACAACCGAAAGATTTTCAACAATAAACACTCCACATAGTATCGGAATCAACAATTCCTTATGAATTGCAAAGGCAAAAACTGCAATAATACCACCCAATGTTAAGCTGCCTGTATCGCCCATAAAAACCTGTGCAGGAAATGAATTGTACCACAAAAAACCGATGGTAGCGCCAATAAACGCACCTGCAAAAATGAGCAACTCGCCTGTACCGGGCAGATACATTATATTGAGATAGGCTGCATACTTAATATTACCCGAAACGTATGCTAAAATTCCAAGCGTTATCCCCATTATTGCAGAGGAACCGGTAGCAAGTCCATCAAGTCCGTCAGTGAGGTTGGCTCCGTTTGAAATGGCCGTAACCAAAAATATAGCAACCGCTACAAACAAAATCCAACCATATTTTTGTGCATTTTCGCCTGCCCATTTAAAAGCATCGGCATAATCAAGATTATTATTTTTGAAAAATGGTATTGTAGTTTTGGTTGATTTTACATCTTTTTTGGCGTACAGTACATTTTCAACTCTTTCATTATCACCTTTTTGCTCAATATTTTCTCGTATAACTGCATCGGGACTAAGATACATGGTTAAACCCACAATCAGCCCAAGACTTACTTGTCCGAAGATTTTAAACCTGCCACTTAAACCTTCTTTGTTCTTTAGAAAAACTTTGATATAATCGTCGGCAAACCCAATGATACCTAACCATATAGTAGTAATAATCATAAGTAAAGTATAGGTATTATTCAGTTGAGCAAATAAAAGAGTGGGAATTAATATTGCAAGTAAAATAATTATTCCACCCATTGTAGGTGTACCTTTTTTACTCATTTGTCCCTCAAGACCAAGATTTCGAATGGTTTCACCGATCTGTTTTTTCTGAAGATAATCAATAATACGTCTGCCGAAAAGTGTAGATATCGCTAAACCGAATATAAATGCCAATCCGGTTCGGAACGAAATGTAGTTGAACATCCCCGCACCGGGAACATCAAAATACTTGTCGAGATAAGTAAATAAATGGTAAAGCATATTATTTCAGGTTTTAGGGTTTTGTGTTTACTTGTTTACTCGTATCCTTGTTCACTTGTTTACTCGTAACTCGTAACTTGTTTACTAATATTAAAAACATTTCATCACTTCTTCTC
>CAZDSY010000007.1:11695-26912 GCA_964508285.1 uncultured Paludibacter sp. | reverse complement strand
ACTCGTAACTCGTAACTTGTTTACTAATATTAAAAACATTTCATCACTTCTTCTCTATCATCAAAATGATATTTTACACCTTTAATTATCTGATAATTTTCGTGTCCTTTGCCGGCAATTAACACCACATCGCCTTTTTGAGCTATAGCACAAGCTGTTTTTATGGCTTCACGTCGGTCAATTATTGTCAGACTTCTGGCTTTTTGTTCAGCATCAAGTCCTTCGACCATATCATTCAGTATATCCTGTGGTTCTTCAAATCTTGGGTTATCCGATGTTAAGATAGCTTTCCAGCTTCCGTTTACAGCTTCGCGCGCCATCATCGGTCGCTTTCCCTTATCACGGTTACCTCCGCAACCTACAACCGTTATCAATCTACCTTTCCCCTGTAAAATTTGATTGATTGCAGAAATCACGTTATTCAGTGCGTCGGGTGTGTGTGCATAATCCACAACAGCAGTGTAACCTGTAGGTGCATGTAAAGTTTCAAATCTGCCGGAAACAGATTTAAGAGTGCTCAAAATTCGTAAAACTTCATTTTTATCCTGATCAAGCAACATAGATGTTCCAAAAACAGCAGTAAGATTGGATGCATTAAACTTTCCCGTAAACGAAACATTTACTTCTGTTCCATTCATATCGAGGAGCATTCCTTCAAAACCATATTCGAGAATACGGGTTTTGAAATCGGCAATATTCTGTACTGAGTATGTGTATTTCTTTGCTTTAGTATTTTGGAGCATAACCTGCCCGTTTTTATCATCTATGTTGGTCAATGCAAAAGCACCGGCAGGCAAAGCATCGAAAAAAGTTTTCTTTGCTTTCAAATAATTTTCGAATGTAAGATGATAATCGATATGATCACGGGTAAGATTCGTAAAAATACCACCTTTAAACTGAAGTCCTTCAATACGATGTTGACTTACCGAATGCGAACTTACCTCCATAAATGCATAAGTGCATCCTGCATTTACCATTTGGCTAAGTAGTTCATTTAAAGCAAGAGCATCCGGTGTTGTATGTGTTGCTTCAATTTGAGTGTCGTTTACATAGTTACATACAGTTGACAGTAATCCTGTTCCATATCCTAGAGCCCGAAACATTTTATATAATAAAGTAGCTATGGTAGTTTTACCATTCGTACCGGTAACGCCAACAAGTGTTAGTTTTGTTGAAGGATAACCAAACCATGCTGAAGCCAATCTTCCTAATACAATAGCACTATCAGCTACCTGAATATAAACAATATTTTCATTTCTTTGCAGTGGCAATTCCTCGCATATCACAGCTAATGCTCCGTTCGAAATAGCAACATCAATAAAACTGTGACCATCAGCAGCCGTACCCCGTGTAGCAACGAAAACATTTCCGGGCAAAATTTTACGAGAATCGAACTGTAAACCAGTAATTACACATACTGAAGATCCTATCAATCGTGTAATTTCTATATTTTTTATTAGTTCGGAAAGTATCATTTTGTAAAAATTTTCTTTTAATTGAAACTTAAAAATTATTTTAAAATAAGTGGTTGTATAACTGATTATTTAGTTATCGAAAACAAGTTGAATTGATTGTCCCTTTTTGAATTTTGCTCCCGGATTTAGATTCTGTGATATTACTTTACCTCTACCTGAAATATGTGCTTTAAGTCCCATACTACTAAGCAAATACAAAGCATCTTTAGCACCCATACCTTTTAAGTCGGGCATTAACTGAGTATTAATTTGTAATGGTCTAAATTGTTGAACTGAATCATTCAACTCAGGTTTTATCCATTCAGCATTCACAGTAGTATGCTTTACGTTAAGCAAATTCATTGCCTGAATACATGGCTTACTTAAACCAGGTTTAATTTCGGGAAAAGGATTTTTAACCAGTGTACTGTCTTTTGAAAAATCGACTGGTGAAAACTCAGATTTTTTCAACATAACTTGTTCTGCAATACTCTTAAATACGGAGCCTGCCATTTTACCTCCCGAAGGTGCACCTCTGTGCGGTTCACGGATAACGACGATACATGAATACTGTGGATTATCAGCAGGGAAATAACCGCAAAAGGATAGTTGGTGGGTTTTCCCTCCAGCTTTGTAACCTTGTTTTCCTTTTGATATTTGAGCAGTTCCGGTTTTTCCGGCAATACGCACGATGTTAGATTTTACATTATGTGCAGTTCCTTTCTTCCCTTCAACTACACCTAAAAGTACTTCTTGTAAATCTTTTATGGTCGAAGGTTTACAAATAGCGGGATTAATAATATCAGGTTCGAAAGTTTTCAGCACTTGTCCGTTTTTCATTAGGGCTTTAACAAATCTTGGACGTACGAAAACGCCATTATTCGCAATTGAGTTATAAAAAGCAAGGGTATAAATTGGGGGCATCATTGTTTCGTACCCTACAGACATCCAAGCGAGAGTGGTTTTATACCACATATCAGGGTTTTTCTTTGGATGTTTTATCAATGGTTTTGCAGTTCCGGGAATTTCAAGATTCATCATATCCGCAATTTTCATCCGGTAAAGTTTTTCAACAAATTCTGATGGTTTTGCTCCATAAGCTTTCATTATGGTTTTTGAAATACCAACGTTTGAAGAAGCGTGTATTGCTTCTGCCAGTGTGATAGTTCCATAACCACCACGATTTGCATTATGGTCGCGCATAGGTTTATTTGCAACGTACCAAATACCATTTCCGGTATGAATGGTATCTGTCAATTTTGCTCTTCCATCGTCGAGTACAGCCATAAGTGAAATAACCTTGAAAGTTGACCCGGGTTCAACCTTGTCGCTCACTGCGCCATTCCGGTTTTCAGTATAAGTGCCATCTTCATTTTTCTGCATATTTACTATTGCCTTCACTTCGCCCGATTTTACTTCCATAAGTATGGCATATCCGGTTTCAGCATCGTATGATTTCAAACTGTCAACCAGCGCCTTTTCGGCAATATCCTGAAAATCGATATCTATTGTAGATACAATATCAATTCCATCAATCGGTTCAACCTGTACAATATCCTGATATCTGTTGGCTACCTTACGACGTGTACATAAACCAGGAATTCCCACCAAATCCTTATTAAAATATAGTTCGAGACCATTTTTGCCTCCCTTTTGCTCATCGGCATATATATCACCTATTGTACGCGAAGCCAAAGAACCAAAAGGTTTTACACGTTGTAACATTTCCTTGGTTAGGAGTCCACTTTTATAATTCCCCATGCAAAAAAGCGGAAGTTTGCGCAATTCTTTTAGTTGTGCATAAGAAATTCTTTTGGGGTAAAGTTTAAGTTCAGGTTTTTTTTCTTCGAAACCTTTAACAAGCATTTGTTTGTATTCTCGTGCCGATTTATCGCCAAAAAACACCGATAATGCCTGCGATACTGAATCAATTTTTTCATAGAAAAGTTTGCCCGAATCTTGGTTTAATGCAGGCACACGCATATCCATATACACATAGTACGAGGGTATGGAACTTGCCATCAGTCGTCCATCAGCTGAAAAAATATTTCCTCTGTTGGGTTTTACAATAATATCAGTACGTTTTTGCTTTTCGGCTACTTTACGCCACTCTTCACGCTCAATAAACTGCAACACCACGATACGATAAACTACACCCACGAATAGTACACAAATGAGGGCATACATTAATCCAAAGCGGAGGACAATATTTCGGCGCTTTTCAGTCATTGAATTTTGCTGTCGGTGTTATTTTTCAGTTTTTAGCTTATTAACAATCTCTGTTGTATCAATTATTATTGCCGGTTTTTTTGGCACTTTGAGCTCAATACCACGATCTTTTATCATCTGATTGATATTTGACTCACGGGTAATGCGCATCAGTTGTGCCGAAATGGTAAGCGATTCAAACTTTACATCTTTAATTTTTTTTTCGAGTTCTATAACATTAAGTAATTGCTTTTCGCAGTAAAAACGATTATCAACGTAAAAAAACAGTAGTATAAACACTATAAATATCAGCGGAATTTGTTTCCTGAAAAACTTTTTTGTAAACATATTCCCGTTCACGAAATCGCGAAAACTGCTCGATTTAATCTCTGACAGATCTTCGTTGCCTTTTATATCGTTCAATATTTTCCTAAAAATTGACATTTTGTGTTCGTGTTTTGGGTTTCGGGTTCCGTATTTCGTGTTTTTTTACTTGTTTCCTCGTTTCCTCAAATTAAATCAACTCTGCAATTCTCAATTTTGCGCTTCGCGCTCGGGGATTCCGCATTATTTCTTCATCGGATGCAACAATCACTTTATTATTTACCTGACGCAGCGGAGCAACAGTATTTCCAAAAAAGTCTTTTTCAATTTTTCCCTCGAAATTTCCGCTTTTGAAAAAGTTTTTCACCAGTCTGTCTTCAAGCGAATGATATGTTAGTACTGCGATTCGTCCTCCCTGATTCATAATTTGAAGAGAAGCAAGTAAAAGAGTTTTCAGAACTTCCAGTTCCTGATTAACTTCGATACGCAATGCCTGAAAAACACGCGCCATATCCTTCTTTTCTTTTTCACGAGAGAAATAAGGTTTCAGTATTTCAACAAGCTGAAAAATTGTTACAATAGGTTCATTTGTCCTGCTTTTCACTATCGTTCGTGCAATTTTACGGGCATTGTGCATTTCACCATACAAATAAAAAATATCCGCTAATTGCTCTTCTGAATATGTATTAATCAGGCTTTCGGCGGTGATTTTTGCGGCAGTGTTCATTCGCATATCCAATTTTCCATCAAACCTGAATGAAAACCCCCGCTCCTCTTCATCAAAATGGTGCGACGACACTCCTAAATCTGCCAGCACACCATCTACTTTTCCTACACCGTGATATTTGAGAAAGTTTTTCAGAAATCTGAAATTACTCCTCACAAAAGTAAATCGTGGGTCATCGGGCACATTCTTAAGCACATCCAAATCCTGATCAAAACCAAAAAGTCGACCATTTTTGCCTAATCGCTTTAGAATTTCACGTGCGTGGCCGCCACCTCCAAAAGTTACATCCACGTAAATACCATCCGGTTTAATCTGCATTCCATCAATGGTTTCGTTGAGCAAGGCCGGAATATGATAAACTGCATCAAAACCCTTTAAGGGATTTGTTTTTAAATTATCTTCAATTGATTTGTTTTCTTCCAACATTGCTTTTCTACCACTAATTACTATGTAACTTCTTCCTTTCAGGTTTTTGTGAGATTCTTATTTGTCATTTTTTCTTTCAGCAAACGTGCAAAATCAGCTTTTGGTTTCATGCTTTCTTCGTAACGGGCTTTACTCCATAGCGCAAAACGGTCGTTCATGCCAACAAAAAGAACATTTCCATCTTCAAGTCCTAATGTTTGCAAATGTTTTTTTGAAAGTAAAACTCTGCCCTGTGAGTCAATTTCGAGCCATTCGGCATCTGAAACAAATTGCATTAACAACATCTGATCATCGGGATTCCACACATCAAGATTTTCCTTTAAATCATCCATCATGCAATTCCAAACCTTTTCAGGATAAACAATCATGCAGTCATTTTGGGTATCCCTACGCATAACAACACGATTCTTTTCGCCATCGGGCAAAAGTTTACGGTAAACGGCAGGAATAAAAATTCTGCCCTTCACATCTGCTTTAGCTTCGTATTTTCCAATAAATGTTGTCATTGCATTTGTGTACAATTTTTCAACGGTAAAAGTATAAAAAGAATTTTAGATTCCCCACAATTCCCCACAAAAAATTTATCAACAGGTTATAAACACTTATAGTGGATTTTAAATAGCAATATAAACAATTTATAAACAATAAAACAAGAGTTTTAGAATATATATATTTATTTAATTTAATGATATTTAAACACAAATATATTATATAAAAAGCTAAATTGTACGTAAAGTGGGGGATTTTTTTTAAAAAAATGCACAAATGATAACGCCGCACCAAAATTGAAAAAAAATTGTTCCTATTGAGCAAGTTTGAATTGAAAATCTTAACCATTCAACACTGTACTTTTTTTTGTAAGTTTGTATCCTGAAAAATGAAAAGTTAAAAAACAAACGTATGAACGAACCAAAAACATCAAAAATTGACATTGAAGCAGCAGTAAAAGCCAAAGCTCCAAAAGCCAAGGTACCTCGATTTCTGATAAATTATCTTCGTAAAATTGTTCATGAAAAAGAGATAAACGATTTTCTGCGCAAAATTCCCGGCAGAAAAAATCTTGATTTCATGGAAAGTTCGTTTGATTTTCTCGACATTCACCTGAAGGTTGAAGGCGAAGAAAACCTACCTCCAAAAGATGGAAAATATATTTTTGTAAGTAATCATCCGCTGGGAGGACTTGATGGAGTGGCAATAAGCTATGTCATTGGCAAAGCTTATGATGGAAAAATCCGGTTTATCTCAAACGATTTACTAAACAATCTTGAACCACTTCAGGAAATGATAATTCCTGTCAACAAATTAGGCGGACAAGCCAAGGAAAGTGCAGCCAGAATGCATGCGTTTTACGAATCGGAAAATCATCTGATGACTTTTCCTGCCGGCAAATGCTCCAGAAAAATCAATGGCATGATCACTGATACCGAGTGGATGAAGAATTTTGTTGCCAAAGCTGTACAGTACAAACGCGATGTTGTTCCGCTCTATTTTGAAGGTCGGAATTCAAATTTTTTCTATAACCTTGCAAACCTGCGAAAATTTTTCAAAATCAAATTTAATATCGAAATGATGTATCTGGTTGATGAAATGTTTAAGCAACGCGGCAAAAATTTTGTTCTACGGATAGGTAAACCTATACCATGGCAAACATTCGATAAAAGCAAGACTCAAACCGAATGGGCGCAATGGGTAAAGGAACTGGTATATAAAATGAAATAAAAAAGTTTATGGCTTATGGCTTGAGGGGTTTGAAAGGTTTGAAAGGTTTGAAAGTAAACGTTTTAAGGTGCTTGATTTTTATTGAATGTTTATTTGGTTATCAAATCGTTATTTTAATACTAATTTGAGTTAGGGAGCTTAACTATAGAAATACTGAAGTATTTACATAAATCCGGAAAGAAAATCCCCGTCAATGCTATAGAATAAAGATATCTACAATTCAAGCAGCCCTTCTGGTAAACGAAGATAAATCGTTCGATTATCTTCATCAATTTTCAAAATATAATCTTCGCTAACCGGAATCAATATTTCGTTATCATCATCGCCAACCACAAAAAGATGATTTTCTGTTGATGTATCAATAAACTTTACGATACCGATATTGCCATTTTTTTCATCAACAAGCATGAATCCATCATAAAATTCAAAATCATTTTGAGCAACAAATTCTTCATTTAAATATTTTTTTTCGATAAAAAGCGGTAAACCATTGAGCAGACGCGCTTCTTCGTTTTTTTCTACATCTTCAAATTTAATGAATCCTGTTGTATCCGTACTAAAACGCATTTCTTCAATAAAAAAAGGTACAGAAATTCCATCGATCTCTACAAACAGACAAGGTAGTTCTTCATCAAATGAAATATCGGAGTTGAGCGTAAAAGAAACCTCGCCCGAAAGCCCGTGTACCTTATTAATTTTTCCAAGCAGGAACAAACTGTTGTCGTTAATCATTTTTATTTTTTTATTCACTGATAAACCTAAAAACAAAGGTATATATTTTACATGGATATAAAATGAATTTAATCCGGGTTTTTCGTCAATTAATAACTTATTTTTTGTCAAAATTTACACAAGAATTCGAAGTAATTAGAATAATTTTGAAACTGCAAATTTATCTCTACATCACAAGTGTTTAACATATCAAATCAAAAAAATATTCAAACAAAAAAATTCAAACAAACTCAAAATACCATCATGTACAGAAATTTATCCGGAACAATTATACTATCAATTTTACTGATAAGTTTTGCATCATTCTCGAATGCACAGAAATACAAAAGCATAACAAACAACGAGATAAAGGCTTTATACAAAAATTTACCCTTTGAAATGCCTTTGCTTAAAACACCCAAATTTAAAAACAACGTTGTAAAAATCACAGACTTTGGAGCTGTTGGCGATGGGGTTACTCTTAACACAGATGCATTTGCAAAAGCTATTGAAGAAGTAAGTAAAAAAGGAGGCGGCAAGGTAGTTGTACCTTCAGGAATTTGGCTCACCGGACCGATTACACTCAAAAGTAATATTAACTTGTTTTTAGAAAAAAACTCACTAATTGTTTTCTCTAAGAATTTTGATCTTTACCCAATAATTGATACCAATTTTGAAGGCTTAAACACTAAACGTTGCCAGTCCCCAATTTCAGCTTTCGATGCTGAGAATATCGCTATAACGGGTTATGGAGTAATTGATGGTTCTGGCGATGCCTGGCGTCCTGTAAAAAAAGAAAAACTTACTGAACGTCAGTTTAAAAATTTTATAAATAGCGGCGGTGTACTGAGCGCGGATAAAAAAATGTGGTTCCCATCCTTAGGTTCACTTAAAGGTCAAGGAATGTGTGTTGATCAAAATGTTCCGGTTGGTCCGCAAACAGATGCCGAATGGATGGAAATCCGCGATTTTCTTCGACCGGTTATGATAAATTTTGTACGTAGTAAAAATATTTTACTCGAAGGTGTAACATTCCAAAATTCTCCGGCATGGAATATCCACCCTTTTATTTGTGAAAATGTAATTGTAAACAATATTACCGTGCGTAATCCTTGGTACTCCCAGAATGGAGATGGCATTGACATAGAATCGTGTAAAAACACGCTGATTGTAAATTCGAAATTCGATGTGGGCGATGATGCCATTTGCATGAAATCAGGTAAAAATGAAGAAGGACGCGCACGTAACATACCTACCGAAAACGTAATTGTAGATAATTGTGTTGTTTATCACGGGCATGGCGGTTTTGTAGTAGGCAGCGAAATGTCAGGAGGAATCCGGAATATCAAAGTAACAAATTGCGACTTTATCGGTACAGATGTAGGATTGCGGTTTAAAAGCAATCGGGGGCGTGGCGGAGTAGTGGAAAACATTTGGATCTCAAATATAATAATGAAGGATATTCCAACCGACCCACTTTTGTTTGACTTATTTTATGGCGGTAAAAGTGCTATCGAGGCCGAAGATGATGAAACTCCAAACATTACAACAAATGGAATTCCTCCCGTAAATGAAGAAACACCGGCATTCCGAAATATTTATATCGAAAACATTATATCATCAAACTCGAATCGTGCAATGTATTTCAACGGTTTGCCTGAAATGAAAGTTGACAATGTGAAGGTAAAAAATTCAGTATTCTCATCGAAAATAGGCGCAGTAATAAACCAAACTACAAATGTAGAACTCACGAATATCAAGATAGACAACAAAACCGGCGATAATATTGAAATTCAAAATGTTGAAAATGGATCTTTCATTAACATAGCCGACCACAGCGGAAAACCCGGACGCATCAAACAATCAGGTAAAAACTCTAATATCGTGATTAAAAATTAATTCACAACTGATACTTTAGTCTAAAAACGCAAAGCTTACTTACAATTTTAAGTATCTTTGCGTTTTCTCATTTCACGTATAATTTCTAAAGAAACATGAAAACAAAACTAATTATTGTATTAATTTGCTTTACAACAGTTTATTTACAATCAGCAAACCAAGTATTTTCAATAAAGAATCCAACTGATAAAACGGTGGAAAATGTACCCGTTGTATTGAAATCATCTCAAATAAAAAAAATTGCACCAACGAAACTATCCTCAGTTGCTGTATTTTTAGATGGAAAACAAATCAGCAGTCAGGCTGACGATTTGAATAAAGATGGAATAATCGATGAAGTAGTTTTTCTGATCGATTTAAAATCGAAAGAATCCAAAAAAGTAACACTGAAAACTATTAGTGAAAAAAAGCGCATTAAGTTTCCTGCCGAAGTTTATGCTGATTTGATTGTCAAAGAAGCCGATGGTTCGCATAAATTTGTTACTGAAATGTCATCGACTAAAAACGATATGTATAACAAAATGCATCATCACGGCGTAGCTTTCGAATCTACCTTAATGGCATATCGCATTTATTTCGATAATAAAAGTACGATCGATATTTACGGAAAAAAGAAACCACAACTCGAAATTGCTGCCACTGGCTGGTATCCATCCGATGAGCAATTATCAGCAGGTTATGGCGATGATATTTTATTGGTTTCGGGCTGGGTTGGAGTCGGCACAGTAAAAGGTTTTGATGGAAAAAAGATGCTTCATATCGAAAAATTTGATAAACGTACGCAACGCATTTTAACTACAGGAAACCTCCGAACCATTGTTGAAAGCGAAGTGGAAGGCTGGCAGTATGAAGGTAAAAAATTAAATCTAACTGTTCGTTACACACTTTATGCACGTCATCGTGATGCAATTTGTGAAATTACAGCATCGGACGATATAAACCAACTTGCCACAGGAGTACAACAAATTGGCGGTGGCGAACTTTTAAAATCGGATGTTTTAGTCGGTTCATGGGGAACGCACTATCCGCAACCGGATACTGTGAAATATGCAAAAGAGACAGCAGGTTTGGGAGTTTATGTTCCTGAAAAATATAAGGGAAAACAGTTTACCGATGGAGTTAACAACCTGATTGTTTTTCCGGTAAAAAAAGGCGAGACAGTAACATTTCACTTTACGGCTGCATGGTTAAAAGAAGAAAATACTACCCTCACAACCAAAGAAAAATTCTTTGCTTATCTCAAAGAATGGAGCAGCGCACTGGTTGATGTTGAAGTGAAATAAACACGGGAAGAATTTTGACTTTTCAGTGTTTACACTGCCATTCTTCAAATTATTTTAAAAACAGGTACACTTAATTTTTGGATAGCTGAAAACTCAAGAGGTGTTCACCAACACTAACGTATTTATACACAGGAAAACCTGCCTGCATCAGGTAAAACCTACGGAGTTAATTGAGCATTTCATCAATTCCCTCAGATGATGCTGGGAGTTATGCACGGAATTTCCATCGGGGATAAAAAGAGTCTTTACTCTTGATGCGCGATTTTTGTATATCAAACACAAAAATGCTTGCAGTTAAAATCAATTATAAATATCTAAAAATTTGATTATTATTGATTTGCAAGTATTTCATCATACCCTTTTTATTTCATAAAACAAAATAAAACTCAAAAGATTTAAAATACTAAAAAGGCGATACAACCCAGTGTTTGCATCGCCTTTTCAATTTTCACATAAAATATTTTTATTACATAAGCTCAACGCTCCGTTTTACAAAGTTGGCAAGCGCTTCGCCTTTCAGCATATTGTTGGCAAGAAGAGCAAGGTCAATTAACTGACGAACCTGTTTGTTCTCGGCAGCAAAAGCCTTATAAACCGCTTTTTTCTTGTCGGTCAATTCATCAATTTTTTTGTCAAGATTGCTCAATTCCTCTTTTTCTTCCGAAGGAATTTCCTCGTCTTTTTTACCTTTATGACTTTCTTTCAGTTTGTCTCGTCTTGCTTTCAGCTCATTATTTTCAGCAAGTAGCGGAGTAACATCTGCTGTACATGCTTCTTCTTCACTTTTAATCAGTTTGTCAACCAAAGGATGCGCAGTGTTTACCACTAAATTGTAGCTGTCGGGCATTTCGCCATAAAAACTCATCATACCTCCTTGAAGTGCTGACATTTCCTTCATACGGCGCATAAATTCGTTTTGCGTTACAAAAACAGGTTGAGCTGTGGCTGAAAGATTTTCAAACGTCACAATGAAATTGGTTTTTTCCATTGCGGGAATTTGCGATTCGAATATGGTAACAAGTGCATCGCGCTGTTCATCGTTCAATTCAACTTTAGCTGAGTCTTCTTTTTGAATTATTTTGTCAATTACATCGCTGTCAACACGTACAAAGCGTGTTTTGTCAAATTTCTGCTCCAGCTGACTGATAGCATGTACATCTAATTGACCATCCATCAAAAGCACATCGTAGCCTTTTTCTTTTGCATGTTGAATGTAGCTGTATTGTTCGTCGGTGTTGGTCGAATAAAGATAAATCAAATCGCCGTTTTTATCTTTTTGGTTTGGTTTTACCAAATCTTTATATTCATCGAAAGTGAAATATTTGCCTTCGGTATTTTTCAGTAGGGCAAATTTTTCGGCTCGTTCGTAGAATTTTTCATCACTCAACATTCCGTACTGAATAAAAATTTTGAGGTTATCCCATTTATTTTCAAATTCAGGACGTTCGTTTTTGAAAATTTCAGCAAGGCGGTCAGCAACTTTTTTGGTAATATGGCTGCTAATTTTCTTTACATTACCATCACTTTGCAAGTAGCTGCGCGAAACATTCAGCGGTATATCCGGTGAATCAATTACGCCATGAAGAAGAGTAAGGTATTCAGGAACAATATTTTCTACATGATCGGTTACGAAAACCTGATTGCAGAAGAGCTGAATTTTATTACGTTGTATATCGATGTTATTTTTGATTTTCGGGAAATATAAAATACCTGTCAGATTAAAAGGATAATCAACATTCAAATGTATATGAAATAATGGTTCCTCACTCATTGGGAACAAATCGCGATAGAATTTCTGGTAATCCTCATCCTTCAAATCGGCAGGTTTACGTGTCCATGCAGGGTTGGTATCGTTAATAATATTATCTTCATCGGTTTCTACCTGTTTCCCATCTTTCCATTCTTTTTTCTTTCCAAAAGCGATAGGAATTGGAAGGAATTTACAATATTTGGTAAGTAATTCCTGAATTTTTGACTCTTCAAGAAAATCCTTGTTATCATTATCAATATGAAGCACGATATCGGTTCCACGGTCAGCTTTAATGGTATCTTCAAGCGTGTATTCAGGGTCGCCTTTACATGACCAATGTTGCGCTACAGCACCTTCCTTGTACGATTGGGTGAAAATTTCCACTTTTTTCGAAACCATAAATGAGGAGTAGAAACCAAGTCCGAAATGTCCGATAATTGCCTGCGCATCTTTTTTATATTTTTCGAGGAATTCTTCGGCACCTGAAAAAGCAATCTGGTTAATATACTTCTCGATTTCTTCGGCGGTCATACCAATACCACGATCGGAAATGGTAATCGAGCCTTTTTTCTTATCAACAGATACTCGCACTGTAAGATCGCCCAATTCTCCTTTAAATTCACCTACTGAAGCTAAGGTTTTCAACTTTTGTGTAGCATCAATAGCATTCGAAACCAATTCACGCAGAAAAATTTCGTGATCGTTGTACAAAAATTTCTTGATAACGGGGAAAATGTTATCGCTCGTTACCCCAATATTTCCTTTACTCATCGTTTTGTAGAATTATTTTGTTTTTTATTGAATATGTTTGATAGGTTTATGAATTTCAAATACGGTTCCCCACAAGTCAAAAAAAATGCCAACAATTAGCGTGTGACAGAATGACAGAAAAAATATGGAGTTTTCTTGTTTCAGGAGTTTGAGAAGTTTTAAAAATTTGAGAGATTTAAGGCTCGATCGTCTTTGATTCTTGACTCTTGGTTCTAACAAAAAAGTCTTTTATCTTTGCGCATTACTCTTTGATCTAAAAAAATGAAAACACTTGTCATTTTTACCGGCGCAGGCATGAGCGCCGAAAGCGGCGTTTCAACCTTCAGAGATGCCGGCGGACTTTGGGAGCAGCATAGAATTGAAGATGTGGCTTCTCCCGAAGCATTCCGAAGAAATCCGGAATTGGTTTTGCGCTTTTATAACGAAAGGCGTAAACAATTGCTAACTGTTCAACCTAATCGAGGGCATATTGGTTTGAAAGAACTTGAAGAACATTTCAACGTGCAAATCATTACGCAAAATGTTGACAATCTGCACGAACGCGCCGGTAGTTCAAATGTTCTGCATTTACACGGCGAGTTAATGAAAGTACGTTCTACCGGGCCTGGCGCAGAAGTATATGATATCCATCCTGAGAAAATTGAATTGAACATCGGTGATAAATGCCCGAAAGGTTATCAGCTGCGTCCGCACATCGTTTGGTTTGGCGAAGCTGTTCCCGAAATTGAAAATGCTATTCGCATAGTTGAAAAAGCGGATATTCTCGCCATAATCGGCACTTCCATGAAGGTTTATCCCGCTGCCGGACTGATAAATTATGCTCCATCCGGTATTCCCATTTATCTTATTGACCCGAACGAAGTAAATGTATATGCCCAAAATGTAACCGTCATCAGAAAAGGCGCTTCGGAGGGTGTGGAAGAATTGAAAAAGTTGATTCTGTAGAAAAAAACAGCGGACAACGGAATTTTAAGCTTTTCCAAAGTCCTCAACCTTTTGAAAAGCTATTTTTCTATATCTACGACCTCGTCACATTCTTCACTCCCTTCACCTGCCTGATTTTCTTGATGATACCTTCAAGGTCTTTGGTATCGTTTACCATAATCGTTAGGTTGCCCTGAAATAGTCCTGCATTGGAATCAACCGAAATAGAACGAAGACTTATTTTGCTTTCTTTTGAAATCAGCGAAGTAATATTGGTTACAATACCTATATCGTCATGACCAACAATATGAAGTGTTATAGGATATTGTGAACCTTCTCCCTTGCCCGACCAGCGTGCTTTTACAATACGATAGCCAAAACGGGCTATCATTTGCGGCGCATTGGGGCAGTCGGTACGATGAATTTTGATACCGCCGCCAACCGACACAAAGCCGAAAACATCATCACCATAAATAGGATTACAGCACTTCGAAAGTTTAAAATCTACATTTTTCAGGTTCTGCCCAATGACAAGCACATCGTCTTTTCCGAAATGTTGTGGTGTGGCAGGCTCTTTAGTAAAATTCTCGGCGCTACGGATTTCCGGATGATCGTTTGATGTTTCTTTCTTTTCAAGTTCAATATATGCATCTCGTATGTTCAGTAAGTCAATTTTTTCGTTGGCCAAATCCTGATAAAAGTCGCTAACTGTTTTGTAGCCTTTCTTTTTTGCCAATTTGGAAATCTTTCCTTCTTCGAGCTCAATTTTCCAGTTTTTAAACCTTCTCGATAGTATTTCTCGACCTATTTCAGCATCCTTAAATTCAATTTCCTTAAGCGACTGACGGATTTTATTTTTTGCCTTTGAAGTGCATACAATGCTTAGCCAGGATTGATTCGGCTTTTGAGTTGGCGATGTCAGAACTTCTACCGTGTCGCCATTGTTTAACACGTACTTAATAGGCATATTCCGCCCATTAACTTTGCCTCCGACACACTTAGTTCCTAATCCTGTGTGTAT
>CAZDSY010000007.1:0-11595 GCA_964508285.1 uncultured Paludibacter sp. | reverse complement strand
ACATCGAAAATGATACGTATGGCAAAAAGGTCGTAAATATTTTCGAAACTGGTATTTTGTTTCTTAATCTTATTATATATGGAATGAATAGATTTGGTTCGTCCTTTGATTTCAAATTCATAGCCTAATTCGCTCAATTTTTCTTTCAACGGCGTGATAAATTCATAGATATATTTATCGCGCGAACGTTTGGTTTCGTTCAGTTTCCGGGCAATTTCCTTATAAATTTCGCGGTTGGTATATTTCAGCGATAAGTCTTCCAATTCTGTTTTTATGGCATACAAACCCATGCGATGAGCCAATGGAGCATATAGAAAAGAACTTTCGCGTGCTGTTTTTTGTTGCACATCCTCCGGGTATCGGTCGAGTGTTCGCATGCGATAGAGTTGCTCGGCGATTGTAATAAGAATTACACGTACATCCTCGGCAAATGTCAGGAACAACTTTCGGAAATTTTCAGTTTCGAGCGAAGTATTTTTCTGATATAAATCCCTCACACGCGAAAGCCCTGCCACAACATGCGAAACGGGTGCAGCAAACTTTTTATCAACTTCTTCAGGTAATAAAAATTTTTTTTCAATAAGTTCTTGTAATAAAACACTCAATGCGGCAGTTTTCCCGAGTCCTGTTTCCTTCAATACAATTTTTACAATCGATAGTTTTTCTTCAATCAAAAGTAAAGCATCGGCAGCAGTAAAATTTTCAAGATAAAAAGTTCTCAATTTGGTAATTGCAAACTTTCGCTCCTCAAAAGTGAGTAAATTTACATGTTCTGAAACTAAATCGCGGTAATGATTGATAATATGCCGGGTAAGAAAATTTGTCATGGAAAATAAAAAGCTAATGTTAATGCAAAATTTAATCTCTGAAAATCATCAACACAATTACATTGTACACATTTGCAAAGATAAGACAGTTTGGGAAAAATTTAACAGGATTTAAACCAAAAAAAAAGATAACACAATGAGAATAAAATGGTAAAAATAATTGGAAAAAAACTCCATTTGTATATGGTGTATTGAATTTTCTTTTCTAAATTTGCAGACTGAAAGAAATCCTTGGTTAATAAACATATACTCATATAAATAACATTAGAAAATTTCAGCATGAAAACAGTTATCAAAATCTTATTAATGGTTTCAATTGTGGTTTTAGCATATATGGGCTATCAAAGTGTAATGACACCCATTAAGTTTGACCAAACACGCGAACAACGCGAAAAAGTTATTATTGACAGACTTGTGGACATTCGTAAAGCCGAACTAGAATACAGAGACCAAAAAGGTGGATTTACTGCCAGTTTCGACACACTTGTAATGTTTTTGAAATCGGCGAAAAAGAGAACCGTACTTAAAGAAGGTTCATTAACCGACCGTCAACTCGAAGCTGGATTGACAGAAGCTACAGCTGCTAAAATAGTTCGTAGCGGTAACATGAAAGAAATCATTGCCAATGGACTTGAAAATTTCCGTCGCGATACAGCGTATGTTTCTGTAATTGATGCATTGTATGGTGATAAATTTACAAATGAAACGATTTCGAAATTACCAATAATACCATTTTCGCAAAACGACACATTTGAACTTAAAGTGAACAACACTTACTTCAATGCATCGCAAATAATGGTACCCCTCTTCGAAGCATCGGCTCATTACAAAACCTATTTGTACGATTTGAACCGTCAGGAACTTATCAATGCTATTGACCTGAAGAAAAAATTGGAAAAATACCCCGGTTTGAAAGTTGGATCGGTTGAAGAACCGAACAACTTTGCGGGTAACTGGGAGTAATTTGAAAAATAAGCGAATTGTCGCAAAGGAATTGTGTAATGTATCATGACACAAACTTCACATAATAATTTTGATTTATCCATTCGGTTTACACCGGATGGATTTTATTTATTTATTAGCGACAACCAACATCTTGTTTCAACTAAAAAAATTCAGGCTGAATTTGCCAATTTTTCCGAAACACAAATTATTGACACTTTATCCAAAGAGCCTGAACTACAAATGGTTTTTAAATCAGTAAGACTGATTTGTGAAACAAACCAATACACTTTTGTTCCTTCTGAATTTTTCACACCTGAAACTGCGAATGATTTTTTAAGATTCCAGCATTCACGTTTAGGAAAAAATCAAACTGTTTTACATAACAACCTTGAGCCATGGGATGCTGTAAATGTGTTTTCAATACCTGATAATCTAAATCATGTACTTAACAATTTTTTACCTGAGATACCTATCGAACATCACCTCACAGTTTTACTTACAGACCAGATTGTTTTGCAAAACGGAAAAATGCTACACCTTCAGATTCGAGATGCCGAAACAGACATCTTTGTTTTACATGACAGCAAACTATTACTTGTAAATACTTTTCAGGTAGCTACAGTTGAAGATACCGTTTATCATACATTGAATATAGCTACGCAACTTGGACTGGCTACAGATGAATGTAAAGTTACAATTCATGGTCGAGATAATCTTAAGCAATATTTAGAATTACTATCAAAGTACTTCAACCACTGCAATTTTTCAGAACTCAAATATTGATGCGTATAATCAGCGGCATATATAAAGGAAGGCGTCTCCAACCACCAACGGATATTAAAGCAAGGCCTACTACTGATTTTGCAAAAGAAAGTCTTTTCAATGTCCTGAATAATTATATCGATTTTGAAGAAATTGAAGTGCTCGATCTTTTTTCAGGTACAGGAAGCATTGCTCTTGAGTTTATTTCTCGTGGTTGCATAATGGCGACTGCCATCGAAATTGAACAAAAACATTGTAATTTTATAAATAATTCATGTAAAATTTTAAATATAAACAATTTGTCTGTTTTTAGAACAGATGTTTTCGGCTTCTTACAACAATGTAACAAGCAATACGATTTAATTTTCGCCGATCCTCCCTATACTCTGAAAGAACTTCCCCTTTTACCGGAACTCGTTATGAATTTATCAGTTCTTAAACCCGAAGGACTATTTATACTTGAACATTCAGCAAAAAACAACTTTAATAAACATCCGTATTTTTCAGAACACCGCAAATATGGCAATGTTAATTTCAGTTTCTTCAAAGCTCTTTCAGTTTGAGATTTTCATTGCGATTGTCATTTTTTCTGCCCTTTTGTCATATTTTCCCAATAAAAATAATTTTATTTCAGCAATATTTCTGTCAAAACTCTCACCTTTTTAGTTGTTTTGGCTATGGCACATGCTTTGTAAAAACCGATGTGTTATTTGGAAATAAGTTAACAATATTCATATATAAATTAGAAAAAAAATAAAATGGGAAAAATTATCGGAATTGACCTCGGAACCACCAATTCGTGTGTTGCAGTAATGGAAGGTAACGAACCAATCGTTATCGCAAATAACGAAGGAAAACGCACCACTCCTTCAGTAATAGGATTTGTTGATGGAGGCGAACGCAAAGTTGGCGACCCTGCCAAACGTCAGGCTATTACCAATCCAACAAAAACTGTATTCTCCATAAAACGTTTCATGGGTGAAACCTACGATCGTCTTGGAAAAGAAATTGCACGCGTACCTTATAAAGTGGTTCGTGGTGACAATAACACTCCTCGTGTTGATATTGACGGACGCCTTTATACACCTCAGGAAATATCGGCAATTATACTTCAGAAAATGAAAAAAACTGCCGAAGAATATCTCGGACAGGAAGTAACAGATGCTGTAATTACTGTTCCGGCATATTTTAATGACTCACAACGTCAGGCAACCAAAGAAGCCGGTGAAATTGCAGGATTGAACGTTCGTCGTATAATCAACGAACCTACTGCCGCAGCACTTGCTTATGGATTGGATAAGACCAATAAAGACATGAAAATTGTAGTGTTCGACTGCGGTGGTGGTACGCACGACGTTTCAGTTCTTGAATTGGGCGATGGCGTTTTCGAAGTAAAATCAACCGATGGTGATACCCACCTTGGTGGCGATGACTTCGACCAGCGTATTATCGAATGGTTAGTACAAGAATTCAAAAATGACAACAGCGGTGTAGATTTGAGCAAAGACCCAATGGCTTTGCAACGTCTGAAAGAAGCGGCCGAAAAAGCAAAAATCGAGCTTTCGAACACAACTTCGTCTGAAATCAATCTGCCGTACATAATGCCGGTTGATGGCGTTCCGCGTCACTTGGTGCGTACACTTACACGTGCAAAATTTGAACAACTAATTGACGACCTGATTCAGAGAACAATTGATCCTTGCCGTACAGCGCTGAAAAATGCAGGTTTAACCATTAACGATATTAATGAAGTAATTCTTGTAGGAGGGTCAACACGTATTCCGGCTATTCAGGCTGCAGTGGAGAAATTCTTCGGAAAAACCCCTTCGAAAGGTGTTAATCCCGACGAAGTTGTGGCAATTGGTGCAGCAATTCAAGGCGGTGTTTTAAGCGGCGATGTTAAAGATGTGTTGTTGCTCGATGTTACTCCGCTTTCTCTTGGAATTGAAACAATGGGCGGAGTAATGACAAAACTTATCGAAGCAAACACAACGATTCCGACTAAAAAATCGGAAACATTTACCACTGCTGCTGACAATCAGCCTTCGGTTGAAATTCATGTACTGCAGGGCGAACGTCCTACAGCTATTCATAATAAATCGTTGGGGCGCTTCCACCTTGATGGAATAATGCCGGCTCGACGTGGTGAACCGCAAATTGAAGTTACTTTCGATATTGATGCTAACGGAATTCTGCATGTATCGGCAAAAGATAAAGCTACCGGAAAACAACAAAGCATCCGCATTGAAGCTTCGTCAGGTTTGAGCGATGCCGAAATTAAACGTATGAAAGATGAAGCTGCTGCCAATGCAGAAGCCGACGCCAAAGAAAAAGAACGTATCGACAAATTGAACCATGCCGATTCGCTGATTTTCCAGACAGAAAAACAACTTTCAGAAATTGGCGATAAAATTCCTGCTGATAAAAAATCTGCTATCGAAAGCGCGCTTGCTAAACTGAAAGAAGCCCATAAAGCACAGGATTTAGCCGGAATAGATGCTGCAACCAACGAAGTTAATGCTGCTTTCCACGCTGCAAGCCAGGATATGTACAATGCTCAAAACGCACAGGGCGGTGCTCAACAACACGGACCGGACTTCGGTCAGCAACAAGGCGGACAGCAAAGCAACAATCCGCAGGATAATGTAACTGATGTGGATTTTGAAGAAGTGAAATAAAAACATCTCTAACCCCTAAAGGGGAAAAAGATAAGAAAGCGCCCCAATCTGAAATTTCAGATTGGGGCGTTTTGTCATTTTTGAAAAATTGATTCGATAACGACAACCACGGAGGAACTCTCCCGGAAAAATTATTTGACCATTGCAAACAAATCAGGCATTACAGAAGCACATAAAATCGCTTTACAGTTAACAGTACACATATATACCCTCAGGAGAATCGACAGTATCATAAAACATGTTAAACAATAGCCGACATTATCGAAAAGTTCAGTAATTTTGCACCGTTGTTTACACAACTATTACAAATAGCAATTATTATGTCTCAGATACACAACGATGAATTGTTTGATATATTGGTAGGGAAAATCTCCACTGCTATCAATCGCACGTTCCTACGTTCGTTTGTGGCCGAAGGCATCGACATTTCTACTGAACAATGGTCGGTTATGGCTTGCCTTTGGAAGGAAGACAAGGTAACTCAACAGAAACTTTGCGAGCTTACTGCAAAAGATAAACCAAGCATGACCAGGCTCATCGACAAATTAGAAAAAAGCCGACTGGTAACCCGGGTATCCGATCCTACCGACCGCCGCACAAATATCATTCATCTCACAAGCGCTGGTGTGGCATTGCAAGCCAAAGCTACAGAAATAGTAATGCGGGTGGCCAACCGAACACTAAATGGAATATCAGAAGCAGAGCTCAACACTTCCAGAACGGTACTAAAAAAAATAATGGCTAATTTAAAATAATTTTTTTACAACAATAGTTGCATACACAACTATTGTTCTTTTAATCAATTTACAGGTATGAAGAAAAAGGTATTCGTGTTGCTGACAATCGTCAGTGTAGCACAATTGCATGCGCAGAAGGTTTTGAAACTGGAAGATTGCCGGCAAAAAGCGTTGGAACACAACAAAACGCTCCAAATGTCGAAGGAGAGTGTAAATGCAGCCCGCGAACTCAAAAAAGCGGCTTTTACACAGTTTTTGCCCAATTTTTCGGCAAATGCAACCTATGCGTGGAACGAAAAAAATCTGTCGCTGCTAGCCGAAGACGCTATGCTGCCCGTGGGGACTAAAATGGCCGACGGCTCGTTTGGTTTTACAGCCGATCAGATTTCAAACAAATGGACACTCGTAAACGGGCAGCCTGTGCCGCTCGATGCCAACAATACGCCATTCAATCCCAAAACAAATCCCGAAAAAATTCAGTGGAAGGGATATGCTTTACTTCCTAAAGAAGCTATGGAGTTCGATATACACAATGTGTTTGCCGGTACAATTGGTTTTGTACAGCCGGTGTTTATGGGTGGAAAAATTCTGGAACTATACCGCGTTGCAAAATACGGCGAGAATCTGGCTGCAGCTCAGCACGAAAACAAAACTACCGAGCTTTTACTCGAAGTGGATGAAGCTTACTGGCGTGTTGTCTCGCTCGAAAATAAGGTGAAACTGGCGCGTGAATATCGCAATCTGATAGCAAAACTCGACTCGAACGTGCGGGTAATGATTGAGGAAGGTGTGGCTACAAAAGCTGAAGCGTTGAAAGTACGTGTTAAACTCAACGAAGCTGAAATGACGGTTACGAAAGCCGAAGATGGACTGAATTTATCGAAAATGGCATTGAATCAGTTGTGTGGTTTTCCGCTCGACGAGCAGTATGCACTCAGCGATGCCACGCTGAAATCCGAAGAGAATGTACAACTTATTCCTGTGGATGAAGCCATTAGCAATCGCCCCGAAATCAAAGCATTAACACAGGTTGAGAATATAGCCAAATCCAACGAACGCATTATGCTGTCGCGCTTTATGCCCAATATTGGCCTTACAGGAAATTATCTGGTGTCGAATCCGAATGTATATAACGGTTACAAAAATGAGTTTGGCGGCATGTTCAACGTGGGCATTGTGGCTAATGTGCCTTTGTTTCATTTTGGCGATAAATTTCATACGCTTAATGCGGCCAAATTACAGCGAAAAATTGCCGGTATGCAACTGGACGAAGTGAAGGAGAAAATGCAGTTGCAAATAAAGCAAAATAGCTATAAAGTAGCTGAAAGCATGAAGAAAAAGTCGGCTACAGAAAAAAATATCGAACAGGCCGAAGAAAATTTGCGCTATGCCACGGAAGGTTTCGATGCCGGTGTAATAACTTCGACCGATTTGCTGGGAGCGCAAACAGCCTGGCTCAGTGCCAAATCCGAAAATATTGATGCCTGCATCGATTTAAAACTCTGCAATTTATACTTATCAAAATCATTAGGAACACTTAAGTAATTAATAATTAACAATTAATAATTGACAATTTAGAAGAATATGAAAGCAAAAAATAAAGATTTAAGAACGGGGCTATTTGCTCTGATAGCAGTTACAGTTATCATTTTTATTATCGGATTAATACTTAACAAACCAGAACCAATCATCATTCAGGGTGAGGCCGATGCACCCGAAGTACGTGTGTCCGGTAAAATTCCGGGACGAATTAGTATGTTTTTGGTAGACGAAGGAAATTACGTTCATGCCGGTGATACACTTGTAATTGTTGAAAGTCCTGAACTCAATGCCAAGATGGAACAGGCCACTGCTGCCGAGCAGGCTGCTCAGGCACAAAACAAAAAGGCAAAAAAAGGTGCACGCAGGGAATTGATTATGGGAGCTTACGAGATGTACCAAAAATCGTTAGTGGGTGTTGATATTACCAAAAAATCGTTCGATAGAGTTCAGAAATTATTTGATAAAGGAGTAGTTCCGGCACAGAAGCGCGACGAAGCCGAAGCTATGTATAAAGCTGCTGTAGCGACAGCAAATGCAGCTAAAAGCCAATACGAAATGGCAAAAAATGGCGCTGAACAGGAAGACAAGGAGGCAGCACTTGCATTGGTCGACAGAGCACGTGGAGCAGTAAACGAAGTAAAATCGTATATGAATGAGACCACACTGATAGCACCATCCGATGGCGAAATAAGTGAGATTTATCCCAACCGCGGCGAACTTGTGGGCACCGGCGCACCCATTATGAGTATTGTGGATTTAAGTAAAATACATTTTAACTTTAATATACGCGAAGACTTACTTGCAAACATAAAAATGGGGACTATATTAAAAGTAAAAATTCCGGCACTCAACAACAAAGTGATTGACGTCAAGGTAAATTACATAAAAGCAATGGCCTCTTATGCCACATGGAAAGCTACAAAAACTACCGGACAATTTGATGTGAAAACTTTCGAAGTTCGTGCCGAACCTACAAAAACAGTCGATGATCTGCGTCCCGGCATGACTGCATTAATTGAAAACATCAAGTTCTGATACTTACACAGGTAGAAAATGCACCTATACTACCATTCAGTTTTTTTTCGCATTCAAAAATCATTTCTTTAAATTAAAATCCCTGACAGGATCGGACTTATGTTTCAATCATTAATATCAGCAATTACAAATACAATTGGCCGTGAGCTGAGGCGCATGGTAAGCCGCCCAATATATTTAATTGGCACTGTATTGGTTATGGCATTTTGCTTTGTGTTTTTTCTAACGTTTTTCAGCGAAGGACAGCCCAACAAAATGCCAATAGCCATTGTGGACAAAGACAACTCGTCGCTATCCCGACAGTTTGCACGAAATCTGGACTGTACACAACAGTCGGAAATTGTGATGAAGTTGGGCACACATACCGAAGCACGCCGGGAAATGCAAAAAGGTAATATCTATGCTTTTGTAGAAATAGATAAAGGCTTTGCACAAAAAGTAATGACCAATCAAAGACCAACATTAAAAATATATGTAAACAATGGTTACCTCATTGCCGGTTCGCTTTTATTGAAAGACATTTCGTACATGAGTGCACTCACATCGGGCGCTGTGCAGCGACAAGTATTGCGGGCAAGAGGAGTGGACGAGAGTCGCATCATGGGCATTATTCAACCCATTGTTATCGACACCCATCAAATAGGCAATCCGTGGGCAAATTATGGCATTTATCTGCTCAATGTATTGCTTCCGGGGGTATTGCAACTTATGATTCTGCTTATGACAGTTTTTGCTATTGGTAGCGAATTTAAAGAACGAACGGCCCATCAATGGCTCGAAAATGCCGAAAATTCGATATTTGCAGCTGTAACCGGAAAGCTTTTACCATACACCATCATTTTTAGCACATTGGGCATTATCAGCAACATATTACTTTACAGATATATGCAATATCCGATGAATTCTTCAATCGGCTGGATGTTTATCACTACAATTCTCTATGTAATGGCTTATCAGGCAATTGCCATACTATTCATGGGGATTACACCAGTTTTGCGCGATAGTGTAACGCTCACAGCCTTTTATGGCTTGTTAGGCTTTACCTATGCAGGATTCACATTTCCTATTGAGCAATTGCCTTACATGTCGCGCATTTTCAGCGACTTATTCCCCATAAGGCATTATTTTAATATTTATGTCAATCAGGCATTGCATGGAACATCAATACAAATGTCGATTATTCCATTAATATCGCTATTGGCTTTCAATATTCTTCCCTTATTTGTGTATCACCGACTAAAAAATGCGGCAATTCATCAAAATTACCCGGTAAATTAAAAAAATGAGCACTTCCAATCATAATATGAATCCACTATCAAAGTGGATTTCAATTGCAAAAGATATAATTTCGATTTACAGAAACGAATTTAAAGTAGTATTTAGCGATCGTGGTGTAGTTATCATTTTCATTATTGCATCGCTTGTTTATCCGGCATTGTATTGTGGACTTTATCGCAACGAAACTTTGGTGAATACACCCATAGCAGTGGTGGATAATAGTGCAACAGCTCAATCGCGCAAATTACTCAGATATATCGATGCCAGTCCGGATGTGCAGATAGCTTTGCGTTGCACTTCGATGGACGAGGCACATAAGGCCTTTGACAATCGCAAAGTGCATGGCATTGTAAATATACCTGCCGACTTCGACAAAAAAATACAAAAAAACGAACAGGCAACGGTTTCGATATATTGCGACATGAGCAGCTTTTTATATTACAGGGCTTTGATGCAGGCGAGCAATTACAGCATTTTGGACATGGGGAAAGAAATTCAACTGAAGCGTCTTAATGCACAGGGAATTACCGGGCAAAGCGCTGAAGCAACGCTGGAGCCTGTTCCTTTTAAAGGAATTGGTTTGTATAATGGCGGTATGGGATTCGCCAGTTTCCTGATGCCGGCTATTTTGATTCTTATTATACATCAAACACTTTTTTTCGGTATAAGTATGCTTGCCGGCACCTCGCGTGAGGAAAACAGATTTCACGTACTGGTAAGTTCAAAATTACACAGAGGAGGCACCTTTCGTGTTATTATAGGAAAAGCTTTATGTTATTTAAGTATGTATTTAATATTTTCGTATTATATATTGATACTTGTGCCAAAGCTTTTCAATTTACCGCATATTGGTTTGAGTATGGATATATTTCAGATGCTTATACCATTTTTGCTGGCTACCATCTTTTTTTCGATGGCCATTTCGGTGTTTTTCCCAAATCGCGAAACCTCTATGATCATTTTCCTTTTTTTCTCACTTATTCTGTTGTTTTTGAGTGGATTTTCATGGCCACAATCAAACATCAATGTTTTTTGGAAAACCTTTAGCTGGATGTTTCCGGCAGTACATGGCATACAGGCTTATATCAAAATAAACACCTTAGGCGGAACGTTACACACCATTCGTTTCGAATACCTGAGCCTCTGGATACAAACCTGTATTTATTTAATCATCACAGTAATAGTCTATCGTTGGCAAATAAAAAGAAGCCAATAATGCCGCTCAAACATATTCGCAAAAAAAGAACAATATACTACAACCTTAACATCAATTCAAAGTCAGCAAAAAGCCAAAATGCAAACACCCCAATCTGATAAAATACAGATCGGGGTGTTTTTTAAATTTACCAATAGTGAGAGTGTCACTCAAAGTGACACCCTCACTTGTTGTTATGAATATTACTTTATCGTCACCATAGTGGCGCCAAAACCATATTCGCGGAACGAAGCATCCTGGAAATAGTAAGTTTTGTAGCGTGTTTTGAGTTGTTTTTCGATTTCCTTGCGGAGCACGCCTTCGCCCTTTCCGTGAATAAATACCAGTTTATGGCCTTTCTGATTTTTGTATTCGCTGAGAGCTGCGTGAAACTTATCCATTTGCAGTTGCAGCATATCGGCATTGCTCATTCCGGCGGTGGTATCCACCAATTCGGTAATGTGCAAATCAATTTCGGTCACACCGGGACGGTGGTTGGGCTTGCTTACTATTTTTCGTGGAGCTTCAGGGGCTTCTTTACTTAGTCGACCCTTAAAAAGCCCATAAACATAAGATTATCAGTAAAATAAATCTTA